>JAESTG010000255.1 GCA_016763715.1 Flavobacteriaceae bacterium | reverse complement strand
GGAAGCTGTTAATTTTCTTAAAAAAGAACACAGTGTAACTCATGGATTTGCAAATACCATTGTTACTTTATCCAAAGAAGAAAATCAAAGACCAACGGATCTAGTGAAAAATCAATATATAGGCAAAGAAAACTTATTTCCATTATATGAAAAACTTTTATTGGTTGTTAAAGAGTTTGGTGACGACGTCATTGTTACCCCTAAAAAAGCGAGTGTAAGTATTATCAGAAAAAAACAGTTCGCACTAATAAAACCTGCTACAAAAACTAGAATTGATTTGGGCTTAAAAATAAAAGACAAACCAATAACAGATAGATTAGAAAACTCCGGGCCTTTCGGTAGCATGTGTACCCATCGAGTAAAATTACTAGATGTTAGTAACATAGACAACGAACTAATTGAATGGCTGAAAGAGGCGTATCAAAAGGCTGAATAAATAATTATTTATGGGACAAGGTAAAGTCATGGCCTTAAGCAAAAGCGAGGCACATACATTCAATAAATACAATTGTGAAAAGATAATGCTACTTAAAGGTCTTGGTGTGCAAGGTGATGCACATATGGGCAAAACCGTAAAGCATCTATCCAGAGTCAAAAAAGACCCTACAACACCTAATCTTAGACAGGTGCATCTCATACACTCTGAGCTTTTTGAAGAACTTTCTGAAAAAGGATTTACAGTGAATCCTGGGGAAATGGGTGAAAATATAACCACTAGCGGTGTTGATTTATTGAATTTACCTAAGGGTTCGATACTGAAAATTGGAATTTCAGAAATAATGATTACTGGATTAAGAAACCCCTGTAGTCAGTTAGAGTCCATCCAAACTGGCTTGATGAAAGCCCTCTTAGACAAGGACAAGCAGGGTGAAATTGTTAGAAAGGCCGGTATCATGGGAATTATCCAAATTGGCGGTGAAATTAATACAGGAGATGTTATTACGGTTCAATTTCCAGCAAAACCATATATTAAATTAGACAAGGTCTAAAAAGGTATCTTAATCATAAATTTATTAAATCATTTGCGTAACCGAATGATTACATTTATATTTGTAACCAATCAGTTACACTTTATGCGAAGAGATGTTTTTCAAGCCATTGCAGATCCAGTTCGAAGAGAGATAATTAAACTCCTTTCAGAACAACCTCTTTCCGTAAACTCGGTGGCAGAAAAATTTCAAGTGAGCCGCCCAGCTATTTCTAAGCATTTAAAAATTCTTAAAGAATGTGAAATTATAGAGGTAACTAAGCAAGGAAGAGAGCGTTATTGCTTTATTCAGCCTAGCAACCTATTGCCTGCCTTTTTATGGATAGAGCAATATCAAAAATTATGGGAAGACAAACTAGACTCCTTTGAACAATATGTAAACGAACTAAAAGCTAAAACAAATGAATAATTCGAACGATTTAAACAACCGCACCTTATCACTTCAAAGAACCATCGACGCTCCTGTACAATTAGTCTGGGAAGCCTGGGCACAACCCGGTCATATTGCACATTGGTGGGGACCAAAAGGAATGAAGACCAAAGTCATAGAACATGACTTTAAAGTAGGAGGTGCTTGGAAATTTAGCATGGAAATGCCGAATGGTGCCGAGTTTATTTCTGAAGGAGTGTTTTCAGAAATCATTCTGTTGAAAAAAATCGTTACCTCAGCCGAATTCAAACCCATGACTTCTGGGGTTGAGTTGCAAGCCATATTTGAAGCAAGCGGAGAAAAAACCAATTTTACATTTAATGTAGTGCACCCTACGGAAGAGTATTGCAGGCAACAAGAAAAAATGGGCTTTATGAATGGATGGGGCTCTGTTTTTGACAATTTAAAAGAGTACGTGCAATCAATAAACAACTCACTTTAATCACCCACTTCCAAGTTAAAATTTCACACTCGGTACCGCTATGATGCTGTCTAACTTGGATAGTTCGACCTACATTAGAACTTGGAGGTGAACATACCGCTAAATCATTACAATCTGGGCTTTTAGAGTTTGTTCGGGGGCTATGTATTTATGACCAAAAATGAAAAAGAAAAAGATGCATGATATGTAAAATACACTCCTCCAAAAATGGAATAAAGATTCAAAGACCACCTCATCCCGCTTAGTGATATTTTCTTATTTATCTAATTATTAGTATCTTATGATTTATAACCAATTCAATTTACATCATGGGAACTATCAAATATTTAAACAAATGGGCCAATGCCCATACTTACTACCCGCTAGATTTATTACGAATTGCCTTAGGGACTTTTTTTATTATTAAAGGCTTTAACTTCATGGGAAATACCTTGGAGTTATTAGAGATAATAAAGCCAATGCAGAGTATGGCAGGAGAAATGATGGCTGTTCATTATCTGGTGCCAGCACACTTTATTGGAGGACTACTTATAGCTGTTGGCTTACTAACTCGATGGGCGGTTATTGCACAAATACCTATTCTAATTGGAGCTGTAATCATCAATTTTGCAGGTGAGATGAGTTCAAATAATTTAATTTTGGCCATCTCTGTCTTACTTCTATGTATTTTCTTCGTTTTTATGGCTCTGGAAAGCACTCTGTCGACAAGTATTTGAAAATGCAACAGTAATTACCTGTTCAATTATAGCAATCCAACGATTCTAGTTCAATATGTATTGGCTTCAAATTAGTTATTGACCTCGATATTATTTACCACTCAATAGGCTTGATAGCTTCTTGACGTCCGTTCACATAGCGGAAGCCTTCTTCACCATAAAACCCTGCTTCTTCAAGCATGATTCTGATGTCTTTTTTCCATTCTGAAATGGCTACAGTCGTATTCAATTCAATAGCGTAAACTGTATTATAATGCAACGGGTAATCCCCATTCACAGGTACTCCACTCTGAGAATCCCACATTCCTAAAGTGGTCCCAGAGCTATGCCCATAAGTTCCTAATGGATGGGTATATATGGAGGGACGTAATCCTTCTGCCTTGGCTTTCGCCAATGATTTAGCTAAAATTTGGTTTCCAGTTTTACCTGCTTCAAAATTACCTGTAAAAATATCTTGTACTCTATTTCCCTTTGCAAAGGCCAAAGCCAAATATTTGGGAACTTCTTTTTCATCTTTATGAAGTACATAGGCATGCTGCTGACAATCTGTATTGAGACCAATGTAAGTTATACCGAAATCACAATGCAGTAAATCACCTGGTAGAATTACCTTATCCTTTTTGCCTTTCGTAAACGAATAGATATGACTTTTAAGAGCCTCATCACTCCGTTGAATATCTATGGTAGGGTGAAACCATGTTTCTAGGCCTAAATCAGTAATTTTTTGTCGCATCCACCATACCACATCATCCGTTGTAGTGGTTCCCGGAACAATCACTTTACTCGAAAATGCTTCGTCAATAATATCATGTGTAATTGAAATCAATGTGTTATACAGTTCCATCTCCTTTTCAGTTCTGGTTTCAATCCATCCAATAGCCAATTTCTCTGCTGAAACTAACTTCTCTTCTAAATCCTTCGGCAACGCTTCTTTCAGTTCACTATAATCTGTTTTCACGAGTCCATCTGTAATTCCGAAGTATTTAGAAATATTAATTCCTATTTTATCTGGATTTCGCTCTTGAATAATTTCGACCAATCTAGTCCATTGATTGGGTTGTTTTTCCTTATTCCATGCAGAAGTAATACTTTTCCCTACATCGTAGCGAGCCACAGCTAATTTTTCAAGCGTATTCTCTGCTTTGTTCCGATAGAAGACCAAAATAGTTCTGCGACGTGCATTCAACCAAGTAGCGGGTAACATAGTACGCATTATAGGATCTTCATTGTATTCGCGCGCAATGACCAACCACATATCTATTCCTGTGTCGTCCATAAGCTTTGGTAACAGCGTTTCAAAGCGATCCTCAAGGATTTCATCTTTCAAAGTTGCACGACCTCGCTCTGATAGAATTTGGGCGTTTAGACTTACTGAAATCAATAACAGTAAAAGCACATATTTTTTCATAGAAAGGATTTTCTATAAAAGTACGTAATTCAAAAAAAGAAAGGGAGCAGCCAAAGCGACTCCCTTTCCAACAACATCAAAAAAACTAACCTTTTTATTATAACAACGCAATACGTTCAATCAGTTTATTATCGGTTTCCTTAGATAATCGCATCACTTTAATGCGGCGTTGTTGCTTTTTAGTACCATAATTTTCATAAATACTCATCTTCATGAATGTTGGATTTTCAACTTTCTGGTATCGATCACCGAAATAATCAATCTTTACATAATACGAACCTAAGGATGCATTCTCCAATGAAAACTCCTCTGGACCAAAGCCTTGAGTCATATCCTCTGAAAGTTGACCACCCATTTTCGTTTTATTATTTCCGTAGAAACATTCTTCCAAATCTGGATCTACTATGTGCAAATCGATGTCGGTATCATTGTGATTCCAATCGATCACTATCCGCATATCCATAGTTACCTTTTCTTCACTCCCTTGAGGAAGATATTCGACATCACCCTTCACATTCTTCGTTTGCAGAATATTTCTAATCTCGTTAAGCACAATAGGCTTTATCTGATTAAAATCTCTCCGATGACTACCTTCATAAAAACCTTCATCCAAAATTTTAGATAGTAATGAAAGTGCCTCTTGATATTCTCCAAGCTCATTCAAAGCCAAAGCAAGATCACGATAAGACTGCGCATCCTCAGAACGAAGCTTTAATACTTGTCTGTAAATAAACGCAGCGGCCTTGAAATCACCTAATTCTTCCATTTTATAGGCATAAACCCGCAATAACTCATAGTTATCGGCCTCTATTTCAACAACGTTTGAAAGAATTCGATCCGCAAATTGAGCATTGGCATTTTTGAAAAAATCATACACATCGATAAAATAAGACGAATGATTTCGATAGGTTTCTCGTTGACCTAGATACAGCATATACATATCTTCCTCACCTATAGCTGCCTGAAGTTCTTCCAAATACGGCGTTGTGAACCCCATTTCTCTTAACGTCTTTTCTTTCATCAATACACGACGCTTTTTTGCTTGCTCTTCTCTTTCCAATTCTAATTGAGATATTCCACTATATACACTACGCCCCGTACTAGGATCATTCTTTGTCGTGATAGTCACCACTCCGTTTCTACCCTCCTGACCGTATAATACTGCAGCACTTAAACCTTTTAGCACCTGAATACTTTCAATCATGTTTGGATCTAAATCAAGAAATCTACTACTCATAACGCTTCCTCCAGCACCTAATCCACCTTGAGCATTAGTCCCCGAACTAAATGGGATTCCATCTACAATAAACAACGGTTGATTATTTCCATTAATAGAACTTTTCGACCGAATAATAAAATTAGTGCCAGATCCTGTTGCGCCAGAGGCTCCAGTAATTTGAACTCCAGCAATCTTACCATTGAGTGACCGAATCGCATCTGCCTCAGGTTTATTTCTTAAATCTTCTCCATCAATAGTAGTTATTGCAAAACCAGCTGCGTTTCTTTTACGAGTTGCTCCATTATAGCCAGTAATAAATACCTCACTCAATGATTCAGTAGTATCTTGCATGGCAATATTAATGGCTCCATTGCCTCGTACCGTAGACTCCAATGACGCAAAGCCAACATATGAGTAAATAATATTGCTGCCAATTGTCGCAGTTAAAGAATAGTTTCCATACAAATCAGTTTGGGTTCCGCCTGGTATTCCATCTACAATTACGTTCACACCTGGTAATGGCTCTCCAAAAGAATCGGTTACTGTACCAGTTACTTCAGCCTCTTGCCCATTGGTAAGTGACTTTGTTTCTGTTTGAGTTTCTGCTACCTCAACAATGGCTTCAGTTAATTCTTTATCCAAATTTTTGTCAGTATTTGTTGTTATCGCTCCTATTCTACTTCTATCATTTTGCTCTATATCCTTATTTTCTACTAAATTCTTGGGAGGGGTAATAGCAAATCGTTCATAATCTGCTAAGGTCTCAAGAACGATTAACGAAGTAAAATTGGTGACTAGATTAAACTCCTTAGCCAAAGCTATGATAGGTTCTTTATTAGTATCACCCTTTTTATCCAAGGCCGAAATTTTCTGTTGAGCCCAAATTTTAGCAATTTGGACATCTCCAGTTGGAGCTGGCACTTTAAATTTTTCTTTTAAGGTAACCACATCACCATACCCAAATAATAATTCAACCTCCTGCCCTACTTTCAAACCTTTAGCAGCGAATGCAAAATCATTGAACACTGCTGTTCCAGCTTCAGGATAGGAATCTATTTTAGTACTACTAGTATTGATCCCTAGATATCTAAGTGGTAAATATTTTAGCTTTGCAACCGCATCGGCAATGGAAGTATTCATCAAATTAATATATCCTCCATTGCTATTTTCACCAAAATTTCTATTGGCGCTATGGTTGGCTTTTTTAATACTATTCACCACAAAAATAGGTTGCTTAATTTCCGTTGGGAAGTCACTCAAAGTGTTCATTCCATCCGTGAAAACTAGTAATTCATCAAAGCTTCCTTTGTATTTGAACAAAGAAGTGTACGAAGTAGCTCCGTCATAGATTGAATACTCCAAAAGCTTGCGTATACTACTCCAATCGCCCTTTTTAATATGAAAATTTTTAGTGTCTATGATACTATTACTGAACGTAATTACCTGTGCCTCCAAAGTCTCCGTATTCTTAAAATACGCATCCAAAAAAGCAAATTCTTTTTTCAAATCCCTAGCTTCCATAGAATAGGAAACATCCCATAGCAAATTAATCTTGCTTGGTATTTTACGTTCAATTTTTTGATTAGAAATAGGTCTATATGCATAGGTGTAGTCTTCAAATGAAGTAACCGAAATGCTCTCTTTCAATGGGACTTCAGCAATAAACTCCTGTGAAGGTCTAAATTGTTTTTCTGAAAAACGCAGTACATAATTCCGTGATTCTTTTAAGAATTTAGACTTAATCTTAGATCTCGAAATAATACGAGGCGATTCATTTTGTCCATTTATAACAATGGAAAGACAGAACTCTTCCAATTTTTTCTGAAAAGACAAAGGCACTTTTATTTGCTGCTTATTGTTAACAACGTTAAGCGCCTCATCATAGGCCAGCACAACTCTTTTATACCCCCGAGCTGGAATTGGATAGATGCGAGCTTTATAATTATTTCCAGTTCCCTTTTCTAATAACGCAGGATCTACTCTCCTTCTAACCACGGCCTCAAATGCTACACGTCCCTGCTCTTTCTCTACGGCCACAGCTTCTCGCAATGTGCCATTTACGTCTAATGCAAATCGAGATACGTCTTGCTTTTCTCCTAGAGGAAAACTTATTCCCCTTCTAGTACTTGTCCTGAGGGATTGTAAAAATACATATCGTAGGTAGTGGTCATCCTATTGCCAACCACGACTACATCAACATATAACTTTGATACACCTAATTCCGTTTCGCCCACTTTGATAAGTGGAACATCCTGTGCTAGCAACGACAAGCTACTTAATGCCGCCCCTAAAAGTAAAAATACTGCTTTCATAGTGTTATGGATTATAGTTTCTAAAGTAAAACTAGGTTACCATATTCAGCTATAAAACAGCCATTGAGGGAAGTCTGTATTTGAATGAGGGAAATAATTTACTGAATAACCACTTTAGCGAAGGTTCTTCCATTTTGAGAAGGCTATATTTTTTTATACCGATCTAAAACCTGAAGTACATCACCACGCTTAATTTTACCAGTTTCTGTATAAGTAAACTGCGAAAGTGTATATATTTTTTTAGGTCGCTCAAAGGAGTGCAAAGCTGAAAGTGCAGCAGAGTAGTCTTGAGGTTCATCTCCCGTTGGGCATTCCAATACAAGAATAACACGCTCACCCAATTCGACATCCTTTTCCGAAGCTATAATAAAAGGAACCTTTAAATGTGCAGACAACTTGGCCTCCAATTCTTCGGGTCTAATTTTAATTCCACCACTATTGATAATATTATCATGACGACCCAACCAAATAAATGAAAGTGAAGAGTATAGTTCAATCAAATCATTGGTTATCACACGCTCCAAACTGACGCTAGGTGCATCGATAACTAGACACCCTCTTTCGTCCATCGAGAATTTCACATTGGGCAACGCTGAAAAAACTTCAGATTTGGCAAAACCGTTAATGCGTCTTACCGCAACATGAGTAATGGTTTCCGTCATACCGTAAGTTGCGAAAACTTCGGTTTGCTTATCTTGTAATTTTGCTTCCAATTCAGCAGAAATACTACCACCTCCAATTATTAATTTTTTCACCTTATCCAAGGCATCGATGGAATGGTGTAATTGATAAGGTACCATTGCTACAAAATCGTAAGAGTTATCATATTCGGTGAGTGCATTCTTCTCTGGGGCGACCACATGTAAATCCCAACCTAAGACCATAGCCCGTACTAGCATCATTTTTCCAGCTATAAAATCGGAGGACAAGCAGAGTAAGGCTTTCGTTCCTTCACCTGTCTTAAAGTAAGCACCCGTAGCTTTAGCGCTATTAATCATTAACTCTTTGAAAATTACAATCTCTTTGGGTGTTCCTGTCGCACCAGAGGTTTTCACAACCACCGTATCATCAAAGCTCAACCACTCTTCTGAAAAGCTAGCCATGCTCACTTCATAGTCATCCCCTTGTTCGATGAGACCATCCGCAAAGTTGAGCAATTCTTCTGCTGAAGGATACGAAAGCCCATTGAGCTTAAATTTTGGATGTATGTGAGGTGAGGTTGGTTTCAAAATACTCGAATGTTTTTATTCGATGATGGGAACTTCTTCCGCAGGTGGTTCAATTTTCCCAAAAAGCTTCTCTTTCCAGTTCGTCCATTTATAGCGCCATGCCATGATTCCTAAAAGTATAGGGTACACAATCAACACGGGGATTAACACATCAACTCCTGCCACAGGTTCAGAAATATCCTTTAAAATAGAATTGGTTTGAAACGCGGTCCAATCTGCCGTTACTAACAAAGCAGCTACCAAATTGTTTCCAGCATGAAACCCAAGAGCCAACTCCATTCCTTCATCCATAAGAGTAATGATTCCTAAAAAGAACCCAGTTCCAATATAATAGACCATTATAATAGGACCTAGTTTATCCACTTCAGGATTAAAAAAATGCAAGCCACCAAATATTGTAGAAGTGATAAATAATGGAACGAAATTACTCATTAAGAATTTATGAAACTTAGAATAAACAGGGTTCACAATTAGACTGTCCAAAGCACTGGAAGTCAACAATAAAAAAAGCAACCCAAAGCCTGCCAATAGAATTGTTATATTTAAAAAAACAGGTAGTTCAAGGTTACTTACAATATATCCATAAGCAGAAAATAACAGAATACAATAAATCAAGAAAAAAGGGAACTTTTGATTGTGAGTTGACACTCCAATTCCTTGCATTAAATACCCTCTAAACAAGTATTCTTCAAAACTGGTTTGCAACGGTACTAAAAGTATGGCAATAATCGCCAACACTATAAAAGGGCCTGTCTCAAACTGTAAGATATAAGCATCTGGATTTCCATAATAATCTAGTGTAGTAAGCACTACAGTTACAATGGCTATCAATCCAAAACCAAAACCAAAACGACCCCAATCCACTTTCTTTCGGGTTGTTGTAACACTGAGCATGGGTTGTTTATGAACTTTTTTTATCCAAAAAATTAGCCCTAATAAGCCAATTACAAAAGACAACAACATTAAAAATAAAGTCAGATTTGAATCTAGAATTGTCATTACAATATTGGGATCCTCCAAGGAACTAATATCACCTCCATCGGCAAATATTTTTAGCATAGCTACCAAAACAAAAGGGAGAGAACCCAATTGCCAAATGATAAAAATGACAACAAAGCCAACTAGATATCTCCAGCTGTCGTGCAGATAATTATATGCAAGTCTTATAAACATCCCGTTATATTATTAAAATTCAATAGATCCATATTCCAGGGTACATTAGTATCGTATTCAATGCTTCCATTACGCACTTTAAGAGGAGAATCAATATTGTTTGTGAATAAACTGCCAGTTCCCAATACTTGTGGCAATTTACTGTTTTTTGTGAAGGTATATTGTGAAATAGCGTTTAATCCCACATTACTTTCCAAGGCCGAAGTGACCCACCAACCCACACCATGAGCATCTGCAATTGAAGCCCAGTCATCACTACCTTTAAAGCCTCCAATAAAGCTAGGTTTCAGAATAATAAATTGAGGTTTCACCGTTTCAACTAATCTTACTTTTTCTTCGGAATTAAATATACCTATCAATTCCTCATCGAGGGCAATAGGTAAAGGAGTTTGTTCACACAATCGAGCCATTTGTACCCACTGCCCTTTCGCAATAGGCTGTTCAATAGAATGCAATTGAAGTTCTGAGAGCCATTTTAATTTCTCCATTGCATCTTCTACAGCGAAGGCACCATTGGCATCGACACGTAATTCAATATCGTCTGGCGAGAATTCCTTCCGAAGAGAATGTAAAAGTTCCAATTCTGTTTTGAAATCGATGGAACCAATTTTCATTTTGATGCATCGAAAACCCATTTTAAGCTTTTCATAAATCTGTTTCTTCATGAACGCCTTATCCCCCATCCAAACCAACCCATTGATAGGAATGCTTGCTTCCCCTTTGGAAAACGATGATGGAAAGATTTGAAATGGATTCTCTGCCACCAAAGATTTAAAAGCAGTCTCTAAACCCATTTGAATGGAAGGAAATTCAACTACTTCATTATACAAATTCTCTAACCCCAAACTAATGTTGTCACAAACCCATTGTAATTTTGATTCGTAATCTGGGCAGTCGTCAATACTAAGACCTCTCAACATTCCACATTCTCCAATCCCAAACTTGCCATTGTTATGAAGTAGAATAAACCAAGCTTCCTTTGTTTTCAATATGCCACGGGAAGTTCCAGCCGGTAATTTGAATTCTAAAATATACTTTTTGAAGGAAGCTTTGAGCATGCGTTATGGAATATTACAATTCGATGGATGCCCCTATTTCTAAAAGAATAAGATCCTTACCTGCATCATAAAATTTCTTCTTAGCCAAGTCTTTATCAATTTTAATATAGCTGAAAGTATCGTAATGCACTCCTAAAATTTTGTCGCACTCCACAAAGTCACTAGCCAAAATAGCATCTTCAATGCCCATAGTGAAATTATCTCCAATGGGTAGTATAGCCAAATCGAGTTTTGTACGCATTGGAATAAGCTTCATATCCATGGTAAGTGCTGTATCTCCAGCGATATAAATGTTTTTATGCTCACCTTCAATTACAAATCCTCCAGGGGAACCACCATTTGTTCCATCGGCAAAAGAACTGGTGTGGATAGCATTTACGTATTTTACCCGACCAAAATCGAATTGCCAACTTCCACCATGGTTCATTGGGTGAACTTGAATTCCCATATTTTCATAATGCATTGCAATCTCATAATTCGAAACTATCGTTGCACCAGTGTGTTTTGCAATGGCTTCCGCATCCAACACATGATCCTGATGCGCATGAGTGAGTAAAATATAATCAGCTTTTAGGGTTTTAATATCTACTGTATCTCTAGACAACGGATTGCCAGAAATAAAGGGGTCTACTATAATATGTTTGCCAGAAACTTCAATATGCAAACTATTTTGACCGTAAAAGGTTATATTCATGTGACGTATTTATTATGAATTCATTGACTTCAGAAAAGACAAAATCGTTTCCATAAAATTAATTGATTTAAATGACAATGAAAACAAAGTGAAGCTCCGATTTTATCTTAATGCAACCAACCAAAAAGAATGGCAAACGCAAAAGTACTTAGAGCAACTTTCTTTAATTCTGAATCTAATAATTGTGGCTCTTTGTTTTTCAACACTACGAAAACGTTCAAAAGCAACGGAACAAAGACAATCATATAAATAAACTGCAATGGTGTATTATAATGGAGCCCTGTATATACCAAGGCACATATCATTCCAAAGAACAACAAAAAATAATGATATATTTTGGCACGAGAACCACCTAGTTTTACAACCAAAGTGTTTTTACCAACCCTTGTATCGTTCTCGATATCTCGCATATTGTTAAGATTAAGAACTGCCGCACTAAACAAGCCAATACTTGCAGCTGGTAATACCAAATCCCAACTTAAAGTTTTTGTAAATAAGAAATAGGTTCCTAAGACGGCTATAATACCAAAGAAAACAAATACAAACAAGTCCCCAAAACCTGAATAACCATAAGCACTATCCCCAACGGTATATTTAATAGCGGCTATTACTGAGGCAATGGCAAGATTAAAGAAAATAAAAGCAAGTATAAAATGTTCATTTCCGAAAGCAGTAAATATGAGTATACTTGCAATAAACAAAGTAATTGCTGCCGTAACAACCATTCCTCGTTTCATTTGCTTGGGTGAAATAAGCCCAGAAGCTACCATTCGTTTTTCTCCGTTCCTATTAGCATCTGTCCCTTTTACGCCATCTCCGTAGTCGTTCGCAAAATTGGAGAGTACTTGAAACCCAATTGTGGTTAGAATAGCCAACCAAAACAATGGCATTTCCCAAGTGGACTGGGGTTCTATAATTCCTAAAGCTTCGTCTAGTGCAAGTTCTCGATTCGCAAAGTTTCTTGATAAACTCATTGAAGCACCTACTATAATTCCAGAAATGGAAAGAGGTAGTGTTCTCAATCTTGCGGCGCCAATCCAAGCTTTTAATTTTTGCATAGCATAAATTCTCACGCAAAAGTACAAGAAAAAAGAAATCCGCTACCCAAAATGGACAGCGGATTATAGACACAACAAGTATTTAAACTTTATGAAAAATTACTTGATGATTAATTTTCGAGTTGTGCCATTAGAATTTGTCAAAAAGAAAGTTCCATTCGCCATTTCTGAAATATCCAGATATGCAACGTCAATCACCTTTTTAAGGTATCGACCTGCAATATCATACAAAGTATAAGTTCCTGGTTTGCTAAAGAATACCATATCACTTGCTGGGTTTGGAATCATTTCAAAGGAACTTTCCGATTGCTCAAACCTCTCTATCCCTAAAACAACATCGTTCTCGATAGAATAAATCCCTAAAGTTCCACTTACTTCATTCGAGATAACCAACAAGCCCTTCTCGGTTGCATTATTTTCTGGAGCAATATAAATGATACCTTCTGGTCCCAGATCTCCCATTTCATTTCCTCCAGGAGTCGCATCTCTATTGTTTTCATATTCCAAAAATACTGGGTTTACAGGATCTGTAATATTATATACCATTACCCCTCCAATACGTTCAAGTAAAATAAAAGCATAGAACTCTTCCTGAATTTCAACCACACAAACACCCTCTGGTTCTGGACCTTTATTGTCACTTCGATTCTTGAGATTGTTATTACTATTACTTGCATTAAAAATGGCTCCGTAAACTGGATCTGCCGCTGTAATTACTTCAAAATCATTTCCACTATCGTAAACTAAAACCCCCGTTTCAGCATTAAAAATACTAAACGAACGTCCTCCAAATATGTGAATTTCATCAAAGTCTCCATCATTATCTATATCGCCTGAAGCATTTGTAACATTAATATCGCCAAGGTTATTCTCCATCTTTAAAATTTCTATATCACTAAACACATTC
>JAESTG010000254.1 GCA_016763715.1 Flavobacteriaceae bacterium | reverse complement strand
ATTTCGAAATCTGAAGATGTTTTTATTTCAAAAGGATACAAACCTTTTGGAAATTACTGTTCCCTTAGGCCTATTTTGTTGTGGGTATCTATATTTCGTATAAAGCTTGGAGTCAAATAGCTACTATCGATTCTGAATTTTTTATTCCATTTTTACTTGGTCCTTTTTTCGTCACTTTTCTTTTAAGTGGTCTTAGGAATTTATTTTGCACGAGTAGTCGATTACCACTTCGATTTTATACATCAATATACTGGGCGCAAGTGATTCATATAACTCCAAGGGGATATAACTTATAGGTCGTTGCTTTTTGCTTTCATGATGGTGATTTGTCATTAATTTGGTACATTAGCTTGCTTAACTTCTTAAGCCGTAAGCGATATGGGGATTTCTAAACACCAATCGATAGTATACAGTGAACCAGGAAAATTTGAAGAAACTCGGTTTGAAAAAATTCACAATGTAATATTTGATTCTTCTGTTAAAGCATCCGTTTTAGTTGCCAAAGAGATTGCTCAATTAATCAAGGAACGGCATGATGTAGGAATGCCCTGTGTTTTGGGTTTAGCGACTGGTTCGTCACCCATCAAAGTATATGAAGAATTGGTTCGTATGCACAAAGAGGAAGGTCTAAGTTTTGGTAATGTGATTACTTTTAATTTAGATGAGTACTTAGGAATGGACAAGAGTAATATTCAGAGTTATTATTACTTCATGCACGAACATCTATTCAATCATGTAGACATTCCTTCTGAAAATGTAAATATTCCAAATGGCATGACTCCCTTGACAGATGTCCGTAATTATTGTTTGGAATGTGAAGCGAAGATTAAAGAAATGGGCGGTTTGGATTTTCAACTATTAGGCATTGGTCGAACAGGCCATATTGGTTTCAACGAGCCAGGATCTCATATAAATTCTGGAACCCGTGTCATTACGCTTAATCACGTCACACGAGTAGATGCGGCACCTGCTTTTCTAGGAATAGATAATGTGCCCAGAAAGGCAATTACCATGGGTATTGGGACGGTTTTGAATGCTAAAAGAATTGTACTGTTAGGTTGGGGAAGTAATAAGTCCAGGATACTTCAAAAAACAATAGAAGGTGAGATTAATTCACATGTTCCCGCTACGTACTTGCAAGAACATGTGAACACTACATTTGTTGTTGATAAGGTTGCCTTGGCAGAACTTACGAGTATAAAAACTCCTTGGTTGGTCACTACTTGTGATTGGACAGATTCACTAAAATTGAAAGCAGTTGTTTGGCTTAGTGAATTGCTTCATAAATCTATTTTGAAACTTACGAATACTGATTATACTGGCAATGGATTATCCGAGCTACTTGTTAATGAAGGGATCGCCTACGAGTTGAATATCAAAATGTTTAATAAACTTCAACATACCATTACGGGTTGGCCAGGAGGAAAACCAGAAGTGGATGACTCTAATAGACCAGAAAGAGCCAATCCTGGGAGGAAAAGAGTTCTTATTTTAAGTCCTCACCCAGATGATGATGTTATTTCCATGGGGGGCACCTTTGATCGGTTGGTAGAACAAGGTCACGAAGTACACGTTGCTTATCAAACTTCAGGAAATATAGCTGTGTCCGATGACGAGGCTTGGAAGTTTGCAAAAACGGCTCTTACATTGATACCTAACTCTCCTGAAATGGAACAGATTATTGAATCTATCGATCGTAAAAAAGAAGATGAAATTGATGCTTTGGAAGTACGTAAGTTGAAAGGACTAATTAGAAGAAATGAATCCTATCTAGCAACAAAGTATCTAGGTTTGAATGAAGAAAATGTTCATTTCTTGGATATGCCTTTTTATGAAACGGGTACCATTAAGAAAAATAAATTATCAAAAAAGGATACCGACATTTTAAGAAATATTATTGAAGAGATAAAACCACATCAAATATATGCGGCTGGTGATTTGACAGATCCACATGGGACTCATAAAGTTTGTCTTGATGCCTTGTTTCTGGTTTTGGAATCTTTAAAGCAGGAAGATTTTATGAAAAATTGTTGGGTTTGGCTCTATCGTGGTGCTTGGCAAGAATGGGAACCCTACGAAATCGAAATGGCTGTACCACTAAGTCCAGATCAAGTATTAAAGAAAAGAAATGCAATATTTTATCACCAATCACAGAAAGATGGGGTGATTTTTCAAGGTGATGATTCTAGAGAATTTTGGGTGCGTGTAGAAGCTCGAAATAGATTAACCGCCACTAGATATAATGAATTAGGTTTGGCTGACTATGCAGCGATTGAAGCATTCAAGCGTCACTTTTTTTAAGAATTAACACAGCCTAATTAATTTCCAATCTTGTTTGCCAGAATGATAACAGGATAGTAATTTAAAACCTACAGCATAATGTGCTTCCAAAGAACGTGTGTTTTCTGCGTCTACTTCAGTAATAATTGATTCAAATTTTGGTTGAATCTCTTGCAACATATAGCTGTATAATTTTCTGAATATACCCTGTCTGCGGAATATTTTATCTACGCATATTTGCCCCATGACAATGTATTTTTCGTTGGTGTTGAGAACCTTTTTGATTTCAGTAAACATTGGTTTTAACACCTCTATTTCGTCACTAAATTTAGGGTGCATACACAATGCATATCCAACTATTTTCTCATTATTTATAGCAATTATGTGAGGACATACCTCGTTCATTTGGTTCAAAATTTTGAAATCGTGATGTACAGTTACAAAACCTTCCGTTCTTTGAATTTCTTCGGAAATAACAGCTGGTAAATTATCACGTTGAAGTTGAAGAATTTGTTTCAATTCGTCTTTCCGTGATGCCCTTTTATAGTGAATCATGGGTAAGGTTTATCTAAAGATACTTAAATTTGAAATGTGAGTCAATTGCCCAATAAACTTCGTGAAAAATTAAAAACCCGTAAGTCATATAATGCCTTGCGCTGTTTGAAAGACACTACTAATTTGATAGATTTTTCCTCCAACGACTATCTCGGTTTTAGCACTTCGAAAGTCATTTTCGATAAAGCAGCTGCTATTTTAAAAGAATACAGACTTGAAAATAATGGAGCCACGGGCTCACGATTACTTAGTGGAAATCATAAACTATTCAATATAACTGAAGCGACTATTGCTGCTTTTCACAATGTTGAAGATGCCCTTATTTTTACAAGTGGTTATGATGCTAATATTGGTTTCTTTAGTTGCATTCCACAAAGAGGAGATATCATTTTTTATGACGAATTGTGTCATGCATCTATCCGTGATGGAATTCAACTAAGTTTAGCCAAGTCGTATAAGTATAAACACGATGATGTAGCTAATTTTCTTGCTCTGACAGAGCGTATACAGTCACACGATGGTGAAATATATGTGATTACCGAATCTGTCTTCTCCATGGATGGGGATACTCCAGATTTGATGACGATGGCCAAGATTTGTGAAGAGAAAGACTATCATTTAGTAGTCGATGAAGCACATGCTATTGGAGTGTTTGGCGTAAATGGTATTGGGAAAATTCAAGAATTGGGGCTTGAAGCATTGGTTTTTGCTCGTATTGTCACTTTTGGAAAGGCCTTAGGGTGTCATGGTGCAGCCATTTTGGGGTCTACAGAATTGAAACAGTATTTAGTAAATTTTGCGCGTAGCTTTATGTATACTACGGGACTTCCACCACATTCTGTAGCAACCATATGGGCCGCTTACACACATCTTTCGAGAGATGAAGATGCTAGAAATAGTCTTAATCGTAATACAGGGATATTACGATTATATATTAAAAAACATAAACTGGAAAATAAGTTTATTCCAAGTGAGTCGGCTGTGTATTGTTGTGTGATTCCAGGTAATGACCGTGTTAAGTCTGTTTCAGAAAAACTAATGGAAAATGGCTTCGATGTTAAACCAATTCTCTCGCCAACGGTACCTTTTGGTAAGGAAAGGCTGCGGTTATGTATACATAGTTATAATACCGAAGAAGAAATTAAAATTTTTATTGAGCTTATGGCTACTTTTGTCAAATGAGTAACACCTTTTTTATAACTGGAAGTTCCACGGAGGTGGGTAAAACCATAGCTTCTGCCATAGTGGCTGAAGCATTAGAGGCAGATTATTGGAAGCCCATACAAGCTGGTGAACTAGATAATACCGATACACATAAAGTGCGGCGTTTGGTAAGCAATTCCAAAACCAAATTTCACAAAAACGCTTTCAACTTAACGGGCTTTATGAGTCCCCATGCGGCTGCAGAAATTGATGGAGTAGTTGTTTCCGCAATAAAAATTAAACGTCCTTCTACCAAAAATGAATTAGTTATTGAAGGTGCAGGAGGGTTAATGGTGCCTATTAATGATGCAGAAATGATAGTAGATCTTATTAAGCCATCGGACAAAGTGATTGTGGTTTCTCGTCATTATTTGGGAAGCATTAATCATACTTTGTTAACTATTGACGCTTTACAAAAACGGAAGTTGAATGTCTTCGGAATATTATTTAGCGGTGATTCTAACCCTGCTACGGAACGAATCATTGAGAAAATGAGTGGAGCTTTTATTTTAGGGCGCATTGATGAAGAACCATATTTCGATCAAAATGTGGTCAAGGAATATGCTGATAAATTCAAAGATATTTTCACCGAAAGATTGTCAAAATGAATCTACAACAAAGAGATAGTAAACATATTTGGCACCCATTGACACAACATAAAACAGCTAAGCCACCTATTGGAATTGTAAGGGCTAAAGGGGCTTTACTATGGGATGAAAATGGCAAGGAGTATATTGACGGAATTGCCTCTTGGTATACTGCCATGTATGGACATTGCAATGATTTTATTATAGCTGCAGTAAGTAAGCAAATGAGACAGTTGGACCAGGTGGTTTTTACTGGTTTTACGCATGAACCTGCAGTGCGATTATCTGAAAAACTGATGGAGATTTTGCCGAAAAATCAGCAAAAAATATTCTTCAATGATAATGGCTCTACGGCAGTGGAAGCTGGAATTAAAATGGCTTTACAGTACCACTTCGATAAAGGAGAAAAGAGAGATACTTTAATTGCTTTTAATGAAGGATTTCATGGAGATACTTTTGGTGCTATGAGTGCTTCAGATTTATCGGTATACAATGGGCCTTTTGAGGAGTTTTTTTTGAAAGTAGCGCGTATTGCCACTCCACAGATAGGTAATATAGAACTAGTGCTAGATCAATTAAAGAGTCTTATTTCTGAAAACAAATGTGCCGCTTTCATATACGAACCTATCGTACAAGGTGCTGCTGGCATGAAGTTTCATGAACCAGATGGGTTGAATGAAATATTGAAACTATGTCAGCAAAATGACATTATCTGTATTGCCGATGAAGTAATGACTGGCTTCGGAAAAACAGGAAAACATTTTGCCTCTTTTCACTTGGAAACGAAACCAGATATTATGTGTTTGAGCAAGGCGCTTACGGCTGGAATGTTACCAATGAGTGTTACCAGTTGCACTCAAAATATTTTTAACGCATTTTTAGATGATCGTGCTTCGAAAGGATTTTTTCATGCGCATACCTACAGTGCAAACCCGTTAGGTTGTGTAGCCGCTATT
The DNA here is from genome assembly GCA_016763715.1 of Flavobacteriaceae bacterium. The sequence goes on along the minus strand of JAESTG010000254.1, from coordinate 719 downwards.
GCTGGTATAGACTTATTAGTTTCAGAAGAAATTCAAAGTAACATCAAGAGAATTACACAAGCACATAACTCTTTTTCTGAAAAATTAAAGAGTCATCCAAAAGTAGCAAGTGTCCGAACCATGGGTGTCATTTTTGCGTTAGAATTGGATATTGAAATGGATCGTTATGGTGATTTAAGAAACGAGTTGTTTCAACATTTTATGGAATGGGGTGTGTTTTTAAGACCCTTAGGTAATATCATTTATATTTTGCCGCCATTTGTGATAACCGATACGCAATTACAGAAAATATATGACGTCATAGAGCAGAGTTTATCACTGGTCTAGCATAGGCGCAGTGGGAGGGGGAGTATCCAGTAAATCAATAATTTCTCGAGAATCTTTTATGTGAACTTCCATCGTTTGGTATACCCAATTGTCGTTCAAACTTTCTCCCACTACAAAAATAGTGGCTTCTCCGTTAGGCCCTTTGATAGGGATGTTCAGTTCTGCACTTTTAAGGCCGTTGTTTATTTTTAAACTTCCACCGCTAATGCCGTTAGCTTCAATAGGTTTACCCAATATCTCAATAAGTGCTTCATTGTTTTTAGCTGCTTCTATCGAATCTTGAGAGGCTTGTGAATCGGTCATCATGGAAGTGATTCCAAAGAAAATGCTTCCAAAAAACACGATGATAAATATAATTACTAGCAGACAACCTCCCGTTGGCACTGCCCATT
>JAESTG010000253.1 GCA_016763715.1 Flavobacteriaceae bacterium | reverse complement strand
TTGAGGAGTACTCACAATAACAGCACCTGTAATAGGCAAGGCTTGCATGATACTTAAATGAATATCACCAGTCCCAGGAGGAAGATCTAATAACATAAAATCCAATTCGCCCCAAGCCGCATCAAAGATTAATTGATTTAGGGCTTTAGATGCCATTGGGCCTCTCCAGATAACCGCTTGATTGGGTTTGGTGAAAAACCCTATAGAAAGAACTTTGACGCCGTAATTTTCTACTGGTTTCATTTTACTTTTACCGTCTTCATTTATAGACAACGGTCGTTCATCAACCACATCGAACATAATAGGAATAGATGGCCCGTAGATATCGGCATCAAGAACTCCCACTTTAAAACCCATTTTTGCCAAAGTAACAGCCAAATTGGCCGTAACAGTAGACTTTCCAACGCCTCCTTTTCCAGATGCAATTGCTATAATATTTTTAATTCCAGGAATTGCTTTTCCTTTAATTAAATTTGGATTTTCTGGTTTGACTGGTGCTTCTACTGTAATATTAACCTTTACTTGTGCATCTGCATGAACCTGTTCTTTAATCACATTAATGACATCAGACTCTGCCCTTTTTTTGATGTGCATTGCTGGAGTCATCATTTTTAAATCTACGATGACTTCATCTGCAAAAGTGATTACATTTTTAACAGCGCCACTCTCTACCATGTTCTTTCCTTCCCCAGGAAGGCTAATGGTTTCAAGGGCTTTTATAATATCTTGTTTCTTAATCTGCATGTCCTTATTACACAATTATTTAGATTAATTCTAAAGTACAAAGGTAAGGGTTAGATTTGGTAATTTAAAGGATGTTTATTGAAATGATTGATAGTTGAATAGGCTGGATTTTATTCAAAAAATAAAGCCATCGTCTTTTAGGCGATGGCTTTATTTATAACGTTTAAAAAAGCTAGTTCATATCTATAGCATCAACTTTAGCTTCTATTCTTCTAAGCTTCTCTTCAAGACTTTCTAGTGATTTCAATTTGGCTTCCATCAACTGTATACGAGTTTCTTGTTGCTTCAGAATCCTCACCCATTCATTACTCCTTAAACCAACAGATACATTGATAAGACTTTTTCCATTTCCTTCTGAAGAAGTCCACGCTTTTCCAATTACCCATTTTAAGTCTTCTAAAGTAATATCGTTTGGCGCAATTGCCTTGGCAAAGCCATCGTTATCACCAGAGGCTACAATGTAATCTCCTTTAGCCACAGTTCCTTTCACTAAGGCTGGTACTTGCCCCATAAACCCCACTTTTTCGAAAGCATCTTTTCTGTTTTCATCTGGCATATTCCCTAAAACGATGGGTGCTAATGAAATGGTAAGTACGTGATCTGCATTTTGAGTATTTCTAGAAATTTTCCCTCCTTTAATTCCTACGACTTCACCTATCATAAAATTCTCTGACGGGTCTTCTTTTTCAAGCCATTCGGCATAATCGGCTCCTTTAGAACCATAAACAATTCCTTGGCTTTGTGATAATTGATTGGTATTTGAAATATCGCTAGGCAAGTTGGCCATATCAGCACTAGCATCAAAACTTTCAATACGTCCAGCCATATACGAACCTTGCCCGAAGAATGTAACAAAGTTGTTATTCGAACTTAATTCAGAATTACTAATACGAATGGCAATACCATCTGCGTTAGCTCCTCCTGTGTTTTCAAAAAGAGCGATGTGATTTCCATTGATATTTCCACCTCCACTCACCACGATATTTGGAGCCAAAAGGTTATTATTTACGGTTAACATTCCATCAATTAAAACATCATCATCGAACACCGCATTCTTCACAACATGTAACGTTCCACCCAAAAAGGTAGGGCTAGAATTATTCACAAACAAAGAGTTATTGATATCTGTTTTACCGCTTACCACTAATGGACCTGTTAACGAGCTTGTACTTCCATTGTCTACTTTAAAGTCGTCGGTTAAACTAGTAAGTCCGTTCACTTCAAGATTTGATGCTATGGTTGTCTTTCCTAAGACGTTCAAGGTTGATCCAAACAATACACTTCCCGTAGCAGTAAGCTCATCACTAATAACAGTAGCACCGCCAACACTAAGGGCATCTACAACACTAGCACCACCGCCAACACTAAGACTTCCTGTCACGTCTGCTCTTCCTGACACAAATAAATCGTTGTTCAAATTTGTTGGAAGAAACACCGTCAGGCCTCTTTTTATTTCCATATCACCTTCCACAATTTGGTCTCCAGCGATAGTTGTAGATCCAGAAATGAATACATCTCCTCCGAAGGTTGCGTCATTAACAACTTCAAGACCACTATTAAGCACTGTTTCTCCTTCTACGTTCAACGCTCCAGACAACTCAGTAGTACTCCCATTATTTACAAAAAGCTCACTATTTAAATTAGTAACACCCTCAACGGTTAAGTCTTCACCAATGATCGCATTTCCTGATATTTCTGCATTCCCTCCAATGGTAGTGTTGCCAGTAATCTCAAGATTATTATTGATAGTTGTTTCACCTTCAATTACAAAATCGTCGTTAAAAGTAGCCGTTCCATCTACCTTTATATCACCCGTGGCAAAAATATCTCTGTGAAAGGCTTGTGGCGTGAAGGTCAATTTTTCAGCACTCATTTGTACAAAATCCCCTAAACTATAAAAATCTATTTCTACTAAAAGGTTTTTAGGTTTGCCTTCCCAGAATACTTCCGTAAAACGAAGGTCGGAGGTTCTAGTTCCTTCACCAATAAGGAGGTTTACCATTCCAAAACCATCGGTGGTAACATTATGAATTTCCTTGTATTCAACAAAACCATTATCGTTGATAATAGTAAAGCGCAAGGTAATATCGGTGTTTGCCAAAATTGTTCCAGTAACATCATTTCCTGGAAGCTGTTGGGCATCTGGATTCAGAATTACCGCTTGATAGCTAATGGCATCTGTTTGGGCATACCCAATAGTTGTTATGAATAAACATGCAAATAAGTAACAAAGCTTTTTCATCTTAAATTATTTTATTGAATCTGTAGGTTCCGTTTAATTATTTATGCTTTTTCTTTCTTCTTTAGTTTGAAAACTAGGCCAATTCCGTAGTCATTAGAAAGGTAACCAAGTTCTGCTCCTGTTTCGCTGTTATTAATTTGCGACCCTCTACCAAATCTATACTGAAAAAAGACACCAATGGTGTCAGTTACGTTATACTCAAAAGAAACGGCTCCACGAATAAAAACGAACGTAGTATTAAAATCTTGTTCATTCAATATATCAAATACTTGGTTATTTAATGTCTGTGTTCCCTGTAACATAACATCGGGTCCAACTGTTCCTTTTAGGTGAAACGAAAAGGCATTAATTTTAAAAATTTCGGCATCTATTCCTGCATATAGACTAGCATAAGTTGTCTCATAATTGAGGTAGTTCCCGAAAAGATCATTGCCCGTAGCTCCATAAGTATTCACTCCTGCTCCCACTACAAAATAAACAGCTTTAGTAAAGAGTTTCCCTCGATACCCCATATCTATATAACTATGGTTAGTTGATTGAAGATTATCAAGTTCATTGGACAAGATATCTTTAAATTTGAAAGTGGTAATAGATTTACCTCCGTCAATGTACACTTCTTGTGCCTGACCATTGATGGCAAAACATACACAAAAAAAGAAAGAAATATAAATAGACTTCATTGGATTGGTTTACTAGTTTTTAATTAAGCGTGTTGAGAAAATATCACTTTCCACTCTGATTTTTAAAATATAAGTTCCAGAGGCAAATTGAGACATATCTAATTGAAAAGATTGTGTGGGAGCCGTTACCGTAGTTAAAACTTCTCGCCCTTGAATATCATATAGTATACTTAGAATATCACTATCTATAATATCCCCAAAGCGCACCGTCACAAGATTACTAACAGGGTTTGGGTAAATGGAAGTATTTAAACTTGTCGCTATTTCTGGAATTGCCATTACTCTAATGGGAGGTTGTTGAAAACCTTGACGTACAGTATACTGTTCATTACTAAGGGTTCCAATAACACTTCTTTGCCCAACACTCGCCGAAACATAATACACTACGTCACCAACAACGACACTAGTACTACTTCCAGCCATTCCCAATGTGGATCTTTGTTGGTATTCCTGTCCAGTGACAGTACCGACAATCAAACAGAAAAAAACATAGAAAATATGCTTCATAATGGGTTAGTTAATCATTTGCTCCGCAATATAAAACCAATCATTCAATTAAAAAACTTAGTTGACACTTATAAACACGATTTAAAACAGCTCAAAGCTCTATCATAGGATCCCAAAACAATTTTTCAAAATTCTGAATACTGTTTTCAACAACTTCTATCCCTTCCGATTCTAATAATTGTTGCATTAAATTAGTGCCATCAAAATGGTGTTTTCCAGTAAGTAGTCCCTTTCTATTCACAACTCGATGTGCTGGAATATCGGGATGCTTTCCAGCTCCATTCATTGCCCAACCAACCATTCGAGCACTTCCAGATGCCCCCAAATACTTTGCAATAGCACCATAACTAGTCACTCTTCCAAACGGAATAAGACGTGCAACATCATATACTTTTTCGAAGAAACCTTTCTCTTTTATCACTGCATATTATTTACAATCTTCACCAATGTCACTACCGAAATAGCCCCTGTAATTAAACCAATAACGTAGTTCATATTTACTTTGAACATCCTTTTTTCTTTCTTTTTTCTGAAGAATTGTATATAAACAGCCAGCATTACAAAAGTACCAAGACCTGACGCCAATACAGCCGCCCAAATTCCTGGTTGATCAAAACTAAACCAACCAAACGCACTAAAAGTAACGCTCAAATATACCCAGTAAGGCAACGGAAGTAGATTGAGAGCAGCCAATAACATTCCGTAGAAAAATCGATTTGTTTTAGAATGGTTCATCTCTTTTGGAACCTCCCTTCGTGTATCCTTTGCTATAAAAAAGAAGTAGATTGTAATACAGAAAAAAATACCAAGGGCTACTTTTTGAAGCATATCCACAATTTCACTATGCTGATCCAAATACCTCGCAAAGAGTAATGCAATAAAAGTTTGAATACAAACCGTTATAGTGACACCAACAGAAAATAAAAGAGCCACCTTCCGTCCTTGTTTCATACTTATTTTGGCGGCAGACATATTCAACAATCCAGGAGGAATAACTCCCACAAGCGATGCCAAAAAGCCAATAGCAAAATTAAATATTATGGACATTAAAGTCAGTTTGCTTCGTGAATATACACAATTATTTGGAAGCTAATTTAAACCGAACATAGGTTATCTTTTTACCTTCTTCAAGATACCCACTTTCATAATAAGTTTGAATGGAGGTAACTTCTTCAGGTGAGCCTTCGCTGCCATAAACATCATGATGAGCATATTCAATTATTGCTCCCATTCCATGCAACAACCCTAATGTATACCCATGCATAAACTCGCTATCCGTTTTTAAATGAATAACTCCATCTGGATGTAGTATGGTATCATATTTTTCAAGGAAAGTAGCATTGGTAAGTCGATGCTTTGTACGTTTATATTTTATCTGTGGATCGGGAAAGGTAATCCAAATTTCATCTACTTCATTTTCAGCAAAACAAAAGTTAATTAACTCTATTTGAGTTCGTAAGAAACCTACGTTGGTAAGATTTTCTTCGAGCGCCGTTTTAGCTCCTCGCCAAAATCGAGCGCCTTTAATATCGACTCCAATGAAATTTTTTGAAGGATATTTTTCAGCCAAATTAACCGAGTATTCACCTTTTCCGCACCCCAATTCTAATACAATGGGATTGTTATTCTTAAAAAACTCTTCTCCCCATTTTCCTTTTAGTTTAAAGTGAGATTCTGTTAATTCTTCACGAGACGGTTGCACCACATTAGCAAATGTCTCGTTTTCGTTAAACCGCTTTAGTTTATTCTTACTACCCATTAATTACATTTCTGAAATAGCTAAAAATAGCCAGTTAGATTCATTTTTTTTAAGTTTT
>JAESTG010000252.1 GCA_016763715.1 Flavobacteriaceae bacterium | reverse complement strand
TGTCACTTTCTAACCAATTTCGAAGTCCAATACGTTCTGTTTTTAGGATGTATTTTTTCAATTTATACGAGTTGATTTAATTGTGCGTATTGCAATAACATCATCGTTTTTGCATCTTTTATTTCACCGTTATTAACCATATTGTAGGCTTTTTCGGCATCTATTTCAAGTACTTCGATGTTCTCTTGTTCTTCTGCCAAACCACCTCCTTCACCAACTTTCATGTCCTGCGTATATTCAGCAACAAAAAAATAAAGTATTTCGGTAACTAATCCTGGTGACATATAAGCTTCAAATATTTTACGCACCTTGGTCACTTTATAACCTGTTTCCTCTTCCGTTTCTTTACGAATACAATCTTCAGGATTGTCCTGATCTAATAATCCTGCACAGGCTTCAATCATAATTCCGTTGTCATTACCATTTATGTAAGTTGGTAGTCTAAATTGACTTGTTAGAATTACTTTCCTTTCTTCGGAATTATATAAAAGTATCGTAGCGCCGTTACCTCGGTCATATGCCTCACGTGTTTGTAATTCCCATGTGCCGTCTTTTTTGAGATAATTATAGCTTACTTTTTTAAGAGTATACCAGTCATCGGAAAGTATTTTGGTTTCCTTTATTTTGATGTTAGGGTTCGTCATTTTAAAAGTGATTCATGAAATTAAACCGATTTACTTCAGGAAGATTCAACCTAAGAACAAAGGTTGCTTAAAATTTTTAGTCAATCGAATCGATTAATATTTCTAGCATTTCGATGGCTGCTTCGCTAATTTTAGTCCCAGGTCCATAAATTGCAACAGCACCTGCATCAAATAAAAATGGATAATCTTGCGGTGGAATTACTCCTCCCACAATCACCATAATATCCTCACGGCCTCTTTTTTTCATTTCTAAAATAACCTGAGGCACTAAAGTTTTATGACCCGCGGCCAAAGAGGAAACACCTAAAATGTGCACGTCGTTCTCAATGGCTTGTTGCGCAGCTTCGGCAGGAGTTTGAAACAGAGGTCCAATGTCTACATCGAAACCAACATCTGCATAACCTGTGGCTACTACTTTCGCCCCACGGTCATGGCCATCCTGCCCCATTTTGGCAATCATTATTCGTGGACGGCGGCCTTCCAGTTCAGCAAATTGGTCTGCCAGTTGTCTTGCTTTTTCAAAAGATGGATCCTTTTTTATTTCTTTGCTATACACACCGCTAAACGATTTAATTTGTGCTTTATACCTTCCAAAGGAAGCCTCCAAAGCATCGCTAATTTCACCAAGCGTAGCTCTTTCACGAGCTGCTTCGATGGCTAAAGCTAATAAATTTCCGTCACCTGTTTGCGCAGATAGTGTTAATTTGGAAAGACAATCGGCTACTCTTTCACTATTTCGGTCTGATTTAATACGCTTCAATCTCGCTACTTGAGATTCACGCACTTTTTGGTTGTCGACATCCAAGATTTGCAATGGATCTTCCTTTTCCAATCGGTATTTGTTTACTCCAATAATAAGATCTTGACCACTATCAATACGTGCTTGTTTACGTGCGGCGGCTTCTTCAATACGCAATTTTGGAATACCCGATTCTATAGCTTTCGTCATTCCTCCAAGAGCTTCTACTTCTTCAATAAGTTGCCAAGCTTTCTGAGCAATATCGTTGGTGAGGTTTTCTACATAGTAACTCCCTGCCCAAGGATCTACCGTACGATTTATTTGAGTTTCTTCTTGTAAATAAATTTGAGTGTTTCGAGCAATACGTGCGGAAAAATCGGTTGGTAAAGCAATGGCTTCATCCAATGCATTTGTATGTAAAGACTGTGTTCCTCCAAAGGCAGCGGCAGTAGCTTCAATGCAAGTGCGAGCTACATTATTAAAAGGATCTTGAGCGGTAAGGCTCCAACCACTTGTTTGACAGTGGGTACGAAGAGATAATGATTTTGGGTTCTTTGGATTGAATTGTTTGACCAATTTAGCCCAAAGCATTCGAGCGGCTCGCATCTTAGCAATTTCCATAAAATGGCTCATTCCAATGGCCCAAAAGAAGGATAGGCGAGGAGCAAAAGTGTCGATATCCATCCCTGCTGCTATTCCTGTGCGAATGTACTCCAAACCATCGGCTAAGGTATAGGCTAGTTCAATATCGCAGGTAGCGCCCGCTTCTTGCATGTGATAACCCGAAATGGAAATGGAGTTGAACTTCGGCATATATTTCGAAGTATATTCAAAAATATCACTCACGATTTTCATAGAAGGTGACGGCGGATAAATATAAGTGTTTCGAACCATGAATTCTTTCAAAATATCATTTTGAATGGTACCAGCCAAGGCCTCAATAGAGACACCTTGTTCTTCTGCAGCAACTATATAAAAGGCCATGATAGGTAATACAGCACCATTCATGGTCATAGAAACGCTCATTTTGTCCAACGGTATTTGGTCGAATAATATTTTCATATCCTCCACGCTGTCGATAGCCACACCTGCTTTGCCCACATCGCCTACCACACGTTCATGGTCACTATCGTAACCTCGGTGTGTCGCCAAATCGAATGCAACTGAAAGTCCTTTTTGTCCAGCTGCTAGATTTCGACGGTAAAAGGCATTACTGTCTTCCGCAGTAGAAAAACCAGCATATTGTCTGATGGTCCATGGTCTGCGAACAAACATTGTAGAATATGGACCTCTAAGATTGGGGGATAATCCAGCAACAAAATCTAAATGTTTTAACTCTTCAATGTCTTTTTTTGAATATGTTGTTTGCACATCAATCCCTTCCGCAGTTTTGTGGGTTTTAACTTTAAAATTTGAGTTTTTATCTTGTTCCTTCCTCAGAGACATATGTTGTAAATCCTTTCTATTCATGGCTCAATCGTTCTTGTTCTAATGCCTCTGCCAGACGGTTTTCTAGAATAGGTTCTATTGCGGTTTGCCGCGGATTTCGTTTTACGAAGGGATATAATTCAAGTTCGTCTTTCATTCGGTCACCTTCATTTTGGTATTTATTGGTGCCTACAAGTACAAGTTTGCCTTCATTGAATAATTGTTGCTCTTTTTGTGCATTTTCTTTTATTTTCTTCTGAAGTGTCCCTTGTTTTAACTGCTGAAGAAAACCACCGTTTTTTTCAATGTCTTTGAATAATTCAAGCGCCTTTTGTGCCAATTCTTCGGTCAAATTTTCTATATAGTAACTTCCGTCGGCCGTATTGGAAACCATATCGAAATAGCTTTCCGATTTTAAAATCAACAATTGGTTTCGAGCAATGCGTTCGCCAAATACATTGCTTTTGTGATAGAGTCCATCATAGGGAAGGTTGCAAATGGTATCTGCGCCACCTAAAATTGCGCTCATACATTCGGTAGTCATACGGAGCATGTTCAAGTTATAATCGTAGAGCGTTTTATTTCGTTTTGATGGTCTGGCAATTATATGACAGTGTTCGTTAAGTCCGTATTCTGAAGCTAAAGCTGCATATAGTTTTCGAAGAGCTCTTATTTTTGCAATCTCGAAAAAGTAGTTGGTATCTATTGAGACCTCAAAAGTGACTGTTTGTTGCGACAAATCATGGGAGGATAGATATTCGTTTGCATGGGCAAGGGCATAAGCCAATTGTTGCACTCTATTGGCTCCTGCATTTTGATATAAGGTTATGTCTATGCTTAGTATTGCTTCGGAAGCATTTGCTTTTATTATTTTGTCAAGAAGCTCGTTGTCTGTTTTTTGGTTGTAAAACCAGTTTCCTGCCCTAGCCAGATTTCCAAGTGGGTCGAGATTGTAAAAAACAGTCGCATTTTTTTCAGAAAGAAAAGTGATAAGGTTCGATATAAATTCAGGTTTCAAAAACTGAAAATTAAAATAGATAGTCACATTTTCGAAGGGAAAATTTTGAAACACCTTTTGATAATCAAGAGATAATTCTTGAGGTGAATCATTATTATCTTTGGCCTCGTGTGTCGTAAAATAGATGGCAGTAGCACCTCTTTCGATGGCATCTAGAGCCAATTTATTAGCGATTACTGGGTTGTCAATAAAAATGGATTGTCCAATATTCCATTGAGAAGGTTGCCCAGGAATAGGAAGAAAGTCTGTCGAAAAATTGTCGTTATGGTAAAACGGTTTTACATGAATTCCTTCGGCACTTTGCCAAACCAAAGTATCATTATAATCGGCTCCTTTTAGGTCGAATTGTATTTTTTGTTTCCATTGTTTGGCAGAAACTGTTTCGAATTCGTCAAACAGAAAATTACTCATTTCTTGCTTTCAATTTAATACTGTCTTCGTTTTCAATAATGTAGATATCTTCATTTTTCCGCTTCAAATAGTATTTTTCACGGGCATATTTTTCAACTTCATCACTGTCCTTCATCTTTTCGATGAATTTTTTGTCACTATTAATTTCTTTACTATAAAATTCCTTGGTTTGTTCCAAAGCTTTGATATCGTCATTTAATTCTTTGTGAATGAAGTATGAGTTGCTATCAAAATACACCATCCATACCAAAAATAATATGAGTATAATTGTATACTTATTACTAAGTATTCGAACCCATTT
>JAESTG010000251.1 GCA_016763715.1 Flavobacteriaceae bacterium | reverse complement strand
GTCCAAGCAAACATTTCAAAATACATAAAATAAAGATGTAGGAGGGCGATTACCCCAATCAAAATACTCGCTGCTAGTACCATATGTTTATAGATTGTCTTCTATAAAACTACGACAATATTCTTTAATTTCATTTCTGGCCTTCAAGAAGGCAGCATGTTTTTCTTCTTCGGAACCAGTCACTTTTGATGGGTCAAAAAAGCTATGATGTAGACGTTGAGCGTTGGGTGCAGCAATGAATGGACAATTTTCTTTGGCATGATCGCAGACCGTAATTATATAATCCCAATCAATTTCTTGATACTCATCTACATGATTGGATGTATGACTAGAAATATCAATTTGATCCTCCGCCATTATTGAGACGGCTCCAGGATTTAGTCCATGGGTTTCAATCCCTGCACTATAAACAATAGCCTTTCCTTTGGCCATTTGTTTTAGGTAGCCGTGTGCCATTTGACTACGACAACTATTTCCTGTGCAGAGGACTAAGATATTCTTCATTCAATTTATGTTTTGCTTCACTCAATCAGGGCGTTATTTTCACATGTTAACAGCAACCTCCTCCTAGAGTACAGCTGGATTCGACTGTTTCTACAGTGGCTGCCTCGGGAACACCACATGTTTCTTTAGCCTTACAATCGGTTTTTTCTACTGCTAATTTAAAAAGCAAATTGTTACCGTGTATTTCGTAATCGTTAACAAATAGTTGAGCCGTGTGGAACAGCCTGTTTCCGTATTCAAATTTGATTTCTGCTTGTGTATCATAAGCTTTCATGGAGCCGACCTTATTAAGTATGCCAAGTGCTTTGTAGGTTGACATATATTCTGTTTTACCAATTTCGGATGGACTTTCCCACAGTTGTATGATGGTTTCATTCCAGGCATCTACACCTGCACCACAATCAACAGAGTCAATCTTGACGTGTTTTACTTCGGTGATATGGTAATTAGCACCAACTAATTGTCCGTCACTATATTCAAAAAGGAGTGCTTTGTCTTGATTGGCTTTTAACACATCAAAAAGTTCTTGAGTTTTCATATTCTTTATGTTTATTTGATTAACAACATTTTGCTTCAGTCGTTTCAAAAAATTCCTGAAACAAGTTTTTTAGAGAAGATAGTTTGCCCTTATTAATGGTATAATACTGACTTTTCCCATGAAATTTACTTTTTAGCAATCCTGACTTCTTAATTATTTGCAAATGTTGCGATGTAGTGGGTTGTGAGAGTTTTATTTTTTCTGAAATATCCTTACACAAACAACCGTCACAGTCTCCAATGTAATTGAGAATGGAAATGCGAGCAGGGTGAGATAACACTTTAGCTAAATCTGCCAGTTGATTTACACTCACGGTGTGCAAATATCTTTTTGAAACGCCCATAATATATTGTGATTAAAAAAAAGTAATATTTATATATCGCAATATTACGATATTAAATAACATAAAAAAAGCTTTCGGAATGTTTTATTCCGAAAGCTTCTAATTTTAGAACCAAGGTTTCTTACCTACTTGGTAGGTTTGATAGAACTCTTCATCACTTTTGGTTAGGTATATAATTCCTTCAATAATTCCGATAATTATAGGTATATACATGGTAAAAGCCCCAATGATAATACACATAAGTGGTATTGAAATAATCAAAGTACCTAAAAGAATAAATCCTTCTTTGTTATAACCTAAAATAAATTTGTGAACACCAAATCCACCTACTATAATAGCTAGGATTCCTGCCATTAATTTTTTGTTTTCACCACTTTTGGTGGCCTCATTCCAGCCTTCCTTCATCTGGTCGATAGTGTCCTTAGCTTCTTCTTTGATAGTTTCTGCAGTACTTTCAGCCGTGTTTTCTGCATTTTCACCTGCGTCATTCACCTTGTCTTTCAGGCTATCATTTTCTTCATTAGTGTTTTCTTCGGACATAATTTATTTTAATTTTAGTTGAATCATAAAAATAGGAATTTTTTTTGATATCTATTCTACTGGAATTCATATACTTTAAAGAAAGAAAATTCTTATAGAAAAGCGCTGTCAATTGGTTCCCGAAGTTCAATTTTATTGCCTTCAGGATCGAGGATCCAACCAAATTTACCATAGTCGTATTCTTCCATTTTTCCTACGATAGTCACACCTTCTTCTTTCAATACTTTGAGTAACTCCACCAAGTTTTCCACTCGAAAATTCATCATAAATTGTTTCTCGCTTGGTTTAAAGTAGGTGGTGTCTTCCTTGAAAGGACTCCATTGAGTAGTGCATTTATTGCCTTCATCGTCCTTCCATTGAAAAGTGCATCCATGGTCATCTGTATTAAGTCCCAAGTGATTTTTATACCAACTCTTAACTTTGTCTGGATCCTTGGTTTTAAAGAAAAAACCTCCCAATCCTGTAACTCTATTTTTCATAATTAGATTTTAAATATTACCATTTTTTCATCACCTCCATAGACTTCCGAAGAAATTCTTCAAAAATGCCAACGTCAATATCAGATAGACGTTTCACATACAAACAGGACTTACTATTTTTGTATTTCCCTAATCGGGATAGTAACTCAGTTTCCTTTTCAAAACCTGAGATAATATATAAGGAAATGTTCTGTTTTCGGGGAGAGAAACCAATACAAAACCATTCACCTTCCGCCGATTTTCCTTTGTAATGATACGAGTCGAACCCTACAATGTCTTTTCCCCACATTTTGGGAACACAACCTGAAACAGATTGCATTATCTCTAAAATTTGCAACAAATCGGGATATCGATTTTCATCTTTGAATACCTCTAAAAACTGTTGAACGTTACCGTCGTTTTCCTTTGTTTGGATTTCGTATGCCATTACTTTTTGATGTTAGTTTCATAAATTTCTAGCCATTCTTCCATAGACATTTTACGTACTAGTTCGCCAATGAGCTTATGAGGAATGGAATCTACTTTTTTAAATCGGATACAGCTTTTCCCCATATCCAATTTGTATTTACTGTGCTTGGGATATTCTGCTACAAACCAATCTAACAGCTCTTTTTTGGCATAAAGACCCATGTGATAGAGCGCTATAAAATTCTTTTGTGACGCTACATTCATAAAGGGGACGGGTAATTTGGGATTACAGTGATACCCATCGGGATAAGCCGATAAGGGAACATAATAGCCTAGCATTTTATAATGAATGCCTTCTTCAAAACCAACAGGAAGGTTATCTAAAATGGTTCTTCTTAAAGAACCTACGGGGCTTTTTCGGTCTTCCGGAAGCTGTTTGATATAGTCTTCGGGGGTGTTTGCTTCGTATTGCATGTAGATAATTATTTGCGTTGTAGAATGAATGCCGAAAGTAAAGTCACTATGAACCCAATTACGAGTACTATCGAAAATATGAATAGAGCCAGAGATGTACTTGTATATGTTTCGGTCATTTCTCCCCCATTTTCTTTTATGTTAGCTGCGAATTCGGCCATGAAATCGGGGTTAATAACTGCGGTGTATAAATAATCAATAATGGCGAAGCCAAGGGCCGCAAACAGACTTATGAAAATTCCAATGATAAAGGCTTTTCTAAAGGTGATCTGTCCACCATTCTCTTTGTCTCGAAAGTGTTTAATTCCGAAGAAAACAAAAGATAAGGATATTATAATACTGGTATAACCTATAATTTCTTGACTCTTATAACTTAATTCATTGCCTAATACTAAGGAGGCGAGGAATAAAACTGCAGCGGTAAGTAGTGCAAATAATCCGTATTTAGTAATTGTGGGTTTCATGCTTTTGGTTTGAGTTAGTATCTCTAATTAAAAAATTTGTCATAAAAGTTGAACACTTGAGAACAATTTCTGAACTCAAAAATATCTTAGAGAGTTATAATAACACTCATACTAAAGTACGAAATCACTGTAATTAGAGAAATTACCTTCCTCTTAGATGATAATTTGGTGTTCCTTTGCCTTTTGAATGGCCTGAGTTCTTCGTTTGGCATCTAACTTTACAAAGAGGTTCGAAACATGAGTTTTTACGGTGCTTTCTGAAACGAAAAGTTGCTCGGCTATTTCTTTATTGGAAAGGCCCTCGTAAATTTTGCCAAGAATTTCATATTCACGTTTGCTAATCCCCAACGCAATAATTTTTTCTTCATCAATGGTATTCGTGAGGCTATTGGGTATTTCTTTTTGTAGACTTTTCTTGTTCATATAAATTCCAATAACAAAGAAGACAACAGCTATGCCCGCAATTACAAATTCAATTTGCCAACTTCCGGAAGTCACTGAATATTTGCTCAATTGAAACAAGACTAGCAATGCAATAATCAAGGCACTAAAAACAAGAATCGTTTTTTTCACGCTTCAATTTAGGGAAATTCGGCTAAAATCTTTTCGACGATGGTTTGCGCTAATTTTTGTTTGCTCTCCACCGTCCAGCCTGCAACATGTGGACTGAGGATCACATTGTCAAATTCAAGAAGCTCTTGGAGCGGTTTTGGAAGTTCTTCGGAATTAAAAAGAGATTCAAAAGACAATTTTTCGTATTCAAGAACGTCTAATCCAGCACCTAGGATTTTCCCGCTTTTCAAGGCGGAAACCAGATCGGCAGTTACTACGCCTTTGCCACGAGCAGTATTAAGTAGCCAAAAAGGTTTTTTAAATTGTTCAATAAAGTCGGCATTCACTATTTTATCTGTCAAAGGTGTCCAAGGCGTATGCAAGCTCACTACATCCGACATTTCTTGAAGGGTGCGTAAAGATACTTGCGTCCCATTTTTATTGCCTACGCCGTCTTTAATGTCATAGCAAAAGACCGTGCAATTGAAACCTTTTAATTTTTTCGCAAATGCTTTGCCCATATTGCCGTACCCAATAATGCCTACGGTTTTACCTTCTAGTTCGACACCTCTGTTGGGCTCTCTATTCCATTGACCTGATCTTATCTCACGGTCAGCTCTGTTGAGGTGATTGAAGAGAGAAAGTAACATTCCAAGAGCATGCTCACCAACAGCATTTCGGTTGCCTTCAGGAGCAGAGAACAGTTGAATGTTTTTGCTTTTTGCATACGGAATATCAATACTTTCTAAGCCAGCACCCACTCGCGCAATAAATTTTAATTGAGTTGCTGCATCCAAAAATTGCCTATCAATTTTAAAGCGACTACGAATTACAATTCCGTCATAGTTGGATATGATTTTTTCAATTTCTGCTTTTGATGAGGTGTAATTCTCTTCGTTCGAAAAGCCAGCTTTGGATAGCTGTTCACGAAGTAGGGGGTGGTTATTATCTAAATGAAGGATTTTCAAAACTAGATTTTTGGGTATTCGGATTGTGTTTTTTCATGGATCACTTTTCCAGTGTGTGCGGTCGAGAGTTATTCAAAAAGAAGCAATTGTACTACTTCCCCATCTTTCGTCTTGGGACAATGCGCTACGCCTTTTGGCACAACGATAATTTCACCTTCGTTTACTATTTCCATTCGGTCGCGAAAGTGCATCTCTAAAGTGCCTTTCTGAACATAAAAAAGCTCATCCTCTTCGTCATGACTATGCCACACAAATTCACCAGAGATTTTGGCCAGTATCACCTGCATGTCATCCACAATCGCAATTTGGTGTGGGTGCCAATGTTTACTGAATTTCTCAAATTTCTCTTTGATATTTATAGGGTTCATAGGGTATAAATATTGCTTATTATTGGGATGTACTTTTTTTGATATAAAATGGGTTTCCCAATCTCATGTTTTGTCTTATTTTAAAACAAAGTACGAATTTCTTCAGTAATTTTAGTGGGTCGTTTGGTCTTTGCGTTGAGCATACACCAAATCGTTTTTGCTTCTACGAGTGTTTGCTTATCTTTTATTCTGAATATCTTATAGTTTCGTTCACTTTTAACCCCTTCGTTTGAATTTATCCAGGTGTGTATTTCAAGCTCATCACCTTCAAAAGCCGATGCTTTATAGTCAATCGAATGATGTAGGACATACCAGACATAATTAGTCCGCATTAAAGGAGTTGCTTTTTGCTCCCAATGTTTTTCGGCCACTTCAAGACACCATTCTAAATATGCTAAATTATTTACATGTCCGCGAACATCAATTGCTTCGGAAGTAACCGTAAATTGTTTAATAAAGACTTCGGCACTCAAAACCCTAGAATAAGTTTAGAGATATAAAAGAAGAGGAAAATTCCGAAGATATCATTACTAGTAGTAATAAATGGGCCAGTAGCAATCGCTGGGTCAATGCCTCTCTTGTCTAGAATAATAGGTACAAATGTTCCAATAAGGGCTGCAATAATGATAACCGTTAGCATGGAAATAGCAATAGTTGCACTAAATGCGAAAGAGTATTCCATGATGGCACCAAAGAGCATGACTAAGGCACCTAAAGCGATTCCGTTGATTAAGCTTAAGCCAACCTCCTTAATTAATCGACTTAAAAGGCTTCCTTTCACAATATCATTTGCCAGACCTTGTACAATAATCGCACTGGATTGTACACCTACATTTCCAGCCATCGCCGCAATGAGTGGGGTAAAGAAGAAGAGCATTTTTACCTCTGGATCGTTCATAAGATGTTCGAAATCCTGTAATATAAATACACTCGCAAGTCCTCCGAATAAGCCTAGAATAAGCCAAGGTAATCGTGCCTTTGTGAGTTGAAAAATACTGTCATCGGCCTCTACATCCTGAGAGATACCAGCTGCCATTTGATAATCTTTTTCGGCTTCGTCTTTAATATAATCTACAATATCATCAATCGTAACTCGTCCTACTAAAAGACCATCTTCATCAATCACTGGGATGGCTTCGAGGTCATATTTTTGCATAACACGGGCTACCTCATCTCCTTCTGTATGTACCGTTACATAATCCACTTTTGGAATATAGATATCACTAATATGTGCGTTTTCGGAAGCCGTTAAGAGATCTTTTAAAGAAAGCCTTCCCTTTAGTCTTCCCTCTTTGTCCGTCACATAAATGGAATGGACACGGGTGACATTTTTGGCTTGTCTACGCATTTCTCGCACACAACCTGCCACAGTCCAAGTTTCTTTTACCTGAACCAATTCCTTCGCCATTAATCCCCCCGCACTCTTCTCGTCATAGCTAATAAGCTCTACAATATCGGCAGCGAGATCTTCATCTTCAATAATGTCAATTACTTGTTGTTGAATCTCATCGTCCAATTCGGCTACCACATCGGCAGCATCATCGGAATCCATTTCTGAGAGCTCTTCGGCAATTTCTTCAGGGGAAAGACGATCAAGAATTTTCTCTCGAATATCTTCATCAAGCTCCATTAAAGCCTCACTGGTAAGATCGCTTTCTAACAGTTTAATGAGGTAAGTGGCATCCTTACTATTTAGATCTTCGAGGACCTCCGCAATGTCGGCAAAGTGGAAGTCGGCAAGAAGTTCTTTCAAGGCATGACCATCCTTCTTGGCAATGAGTTGCTCAATTTTCTGAAGAAAATCAGTCGTTAGTTGAAATTGCATCTGCTTCCAACTTAAGGGTTAGCTCAATAAAATCCTGAACGGAAAGCTGTTCTGGACGCTGGCCAAAGATAACATCTTCTTTTAATTTATCGGAAAGTTGGAAGGATTTTAAGCTGTTACGTAGGGTTTTCCGACGTTGCTGAAATGCAGTTTTCACAACTTTAAATAGCATTTTTTCGTCACAAGGAAGTGAATAGTCCTCTTTTCTTGTCAATCGAAGCACTCCGCTATCCACTTTTGGTGGCGGATTGAAAACTCCTGGTGGAACTGTAAATAGGTACTCGGCTTCATAGAATGCTTGAGTTAACACAGACAAAATTCCATAGGTTTTACTGCCTTTCTTTTCGCAAATACGTTTTGCAACTTCCTTCTGAAACATCCCAGTAAATTCTGGAATGCGATCCCGCCATTCTATTGTTTTAAAGACAATTTGTGTAGAAATATTGTATGGAAAGTTTCCAGTAATGGCGAAGGAAGCGTTATTGAACAGTAATGATAAATCGAACTTTAAAAAATCGGCTTCAATAACTTCCAAATTAGGTTGGGTGTAATTTTCATTTAGGTAGGCAATGGAATCCCAATCAATTTCCATGGCAATCAAATTGATGGGTTTTTGAACCAAATACTTTGTAAGCAT
>JAESTG010000250.1 GCA_016763715.1 Flavobacteriaceae bacterium | reverse complement strand
GTAAGATCATCATAACGACCTCCGCCTCCAATACTTCCCATTTTCACTCCTTCTGGTGCGGCTACTTCAAAAATAGCCCCCGTATAGTAATTAAGTCCGCGGGCTAGAGTAACATCTATTTCGAGTTTTGCAGTTTTCAGTTTTAATTCTGAAATGGCATCTACAATGAATTTTAATTCTGAAATACCTTTCATTCCAACTTCGGAAGTCGCCAGTAAATTAGTTAAAAGATCGAGTTTTTCTGGAGCATTTCCACTTGCCGAAAATAAGGGTTGAACTTTTTCAATGGCCTTTTCAGAAATACCCTTTGCAAGCATTTCTTTTTTAACACCATCCTCACCAATCTTGTCTAGTTTATCCAAAGCCACTGTAAAATCGATAAGCTTATCTTCTTCACCAATTACTTCAGCAATTCCACTCAATATTTTACGGTTGTTCATTTTAATGGTGACTCCCTTCAGATTTAATTCTGAAAAAACAGCGTCATACAATTGAACTAATTCCACTTCTTGCCATAGAGATTTACTTCCAACAACATCGGCATCGCATTGATAAAACTCTCTAAAACGACCTTTTTGGGGTCTATCGGCTCTCCAAACTGCTTGCATTTGATAACGCTTAAATGGAAAGGTAATTTCGTTTTGATGCTGTACAACATACCGAGCAAAAAGCACGGTTAAATCGTAGCGTAAAGCCTTTTCTGAGATACGCGGGGTTAG
Organism: Flavobacteriaceae bacterium; assembly: GCA_016763715.1. The sequence continues at coordinate 2,334 of JAESTG010000250.1, read as the reverse complement.
TTTGGCGCTATTCTTTTCAGCAAAGAAAGTATCGTCCACCTTCCGAAGAAAATCACCGCTATTTAATATTTTAAAAATAAGTCGATCCCCTTCTTCTCCATATTTTCCCATCAAAGTTTCACTATTCTCAAAGCTTGGAGTTTCAATAGGCTGAAATCCATAGGACGTGAAACAGCGTTTAATGGTATTCATGATATAGCTACGCTTCACTACTTCTGCAGCTGAAAAATCGCGAGTTCCTCTGGGTATGGATGGTTTTTGCGCCAAGGTTTAATTATTAGATGTTAGACCGCTTCACTTTACGTTTGTATATAACTTTTACAAAGCGATACAAATATCTTAATTTCTAATTTAATACCTCCATCTTTACAAGGAGATTTACAAAGATGAAGTAGGCAAAATACAAGCTTATAAATGAAACTATAATTCTCGTGTAGCGAAAAATGCATCCAGCTAGAAAAGTAATACAAAATGAAATTTAAATATTTGGTAACTTTAGAGGGAGAAAATAGTCTAATGAAAAAACACCAGCAAAAAAAAGATGTTCAAACTCTTTAGAGAAAATGTGCAAATCGCACTAAACTCAATCAAGACTCAAATACTAAAGACCATTTTAACAGTGGTTATTATTAGTTTGGGCATCATGGCATTGGTAGGGACCTTAAGTGGAGTGGACGCTATGGAGAGTAATTTTGGAGGTAATTTTGACACTATGGGGTCAAATACATTCAACTTACAGCGCTATGAACTTTCTATACAAGCAGGTGGAGGTGGTCAACGAAAAAAAATAAATCCTGTTATATCCTATAATAACGTAAGGAGTTTTCTACAAAAATACAACTTCCCTTATACTCAAACTTCAGTTTCATTCCGATGCACAAGAAACGCAGAAATTAAATTTGAAAATAAAAAGACAGATCCAGATGTACAGGTCTATGGTGTTAATGAACACTATTTAATCAATACTGGAAGTAAGATTGAATTTGGAAGAGGGCTTACCTCTTTTGACATTGAAAACAATTCTAAAGTGTGCGTCATAGGATCAGATTTTGCAGAGAGCTTATTTGCACCAGACAATCCCATCAATAAAACAATTAGTATTCGTGGTGTAAAATTTAAGGTAGTTGGTATTTTGGAATCTAAAGGGTCTTCCTTTGGAAACAATCAGGATTTAAAAGTGGTCATTCCTATAAAGGTAGCTCGCGGAATTTATACCGCACCTAACATTAATTACACTATAAGCACCAAAGTAGACGATAACGATATGCTTAAAGGGGCTCAAGATGAAGCGATAAGAGTATTTCGAAATATTCGAAAGTTACAGCCATTAGAAAAAAACAACTTCGGAATCCAACGCAGTGATGACCTTATTAGTATTATAGGCGAAGTTTCTTCCTTTCTGCGAATCTCGGCTTGGATTATTAGTATTATTACCATACTTGGCTCCTCTATTGCCTTAATGAACATCATGCTAGTGACTGTTTCACAAAGAACTCGCGAGATTGGAATTAGAAAGGCCATTGGTGCCACGCGATCTACTATTTCTGCTCAATTTTTTATGGAAGCCATTGTTATCGGCCAATTTGGATGTATCCTTGGAATCATACTTGGAACATTAGTTGGATATGCCATGGCTAGTTTTTTCGATGTAGAATTCAAATTACCCTGGACGGCAATGATTTGGGCTGTTGTGATGAGCTTTTTAGTAGCTCTTATTTCTGGAATTTATCCAGCGGCCAAGGCTGCACGACTAGATCCTATTGAGAGTTTAAGGTATGAATAATTGTACTACTCTCCTGAATTCAGGATTTTAGACAAATCATTAAATAGATTTCCATTGACAATTTCTGCTCCTTGACGAATCAATTCGAAAACATCTTTATTTTTATCTTCAGAATAAGTCTTTGTAGCAGTGTACAATTCCACATTGTTTGATTGAAAATGATGATTCAACCAAGTGATTCCTTCAGTTGTAGTAAGATTAACAGAAGTATCCAACACCTTTACTACAATTAAATTCATAACCGCTTCATCTAGTTGAAACAGAAACAATTGTTGTGTCGAGCTATTTTGAAGATACTTCGCATTGTTCAACACACCCTCCCAAATAAGGTCACTAAAGACATCCAATTCCTGCTCCGCCGCTTCTGGTTCTTGTTCCTTAATTTGTTTCCATTCGGCAGCTGTAATAGATTGAGTGGCTAAAAAGTTAATGAATTCCTTATGGAGTTCTTCCAATTGCTCTTTCGTAAGTCGGGTATACTTCATAATAAGGCTCTATATAATCTTATGCTTGAAATCTTTTTATTTCAAATAAAAAACACCTTCATCGCT
>JAESTG010000249.1 GCA_016763715.1 Flavobacteriaceae bacterium | reverse complement strand
CTATTTTTGAAGGAATGAAAGCCACGATAGATCAGAATGGAATCCCGATGTTATTTCGACCAGAAAAGAATGCTGCCCGACTTAACTTTAGTGCTCGAAGAATGGGGATGCCTGAATTTCCTGAAGATTTATTTGTCGCTGGATTAAAAGAACTAGTGAAAGTGGAGCGAAATTGGATTCCGCCTCAAGAAGGAAGCGCTTTGTATTTACGCCCTTTCATGTATGCCGATGAGCCTTTTATAGGTATGCGTGCTGCCACGAGTTTTAAGTTTATTATTATCGCTTCACCAGCGGGGCCTTTTTTCAGCAAACGAATTAAGTTATATGCTGAAAAAAAGTATATCCGAGCTGTTGAAGGAGGAACGGGAGAAGCTAAAGCTGCTGGTAATTATGCTGCTGCGATTCGTCCCACAGAGATTGCAAAATCTAAAGGGTATGACCAAGTACTTTGGCTGGATGCACATGAACATAAATACATTCAAGAGGTGGGTACCATGAATATTTTCTTCAAAATTGATGGAAAGTTTGTGACTCCAAAGAAGGATGGTGCCATTTTGGATGGAATTACTCGCATGAGTGTCATTACACTTTTGAGAGATAATGGTTATGAGGTAACAGAGCGACCAATAAGTATTCAAGAAATTAGGGAAGCTTCGCTTAATGGTACTCTTGAGGAGGCTTTTGGAACTGGAACGGCTGTTGGCATTGCTTATATTCAAGAAATTGGTTGGGGAGATGAGACACTTGTTGTGAGTAGCGAAAGCCCTGTTGGATTGCGGGTCAATTCTATGTTAAACGAGATTAAAACAGGGAAAGTAGAAGATACCTATGGTTGGGTGTTAGCGGTAAAGTAACATGACTAAAGAACAAACCACACAATTGGACCCGAGAAAAATGGATAAAGAGATACTTGCGAAAGGTTTTACAAACTTGGTTACGGCTAAGGCAATGACTTTTTTATACGAGGAAAATTTCAAATTGGTGTCAAAGTATGTCCACGCAACTTCGCGAGGTCATGAAGTGATACAAACTGCTGTGGGGATGCAATTGAAACCACAAGATTATGTTTTTCCGTACTATCGTGATGATAGTATGTTGTTGGCAATTGGGATGAAACCTTATGATTTGATGCTACAAATATTGGCCAAACGTGACGATCCATTTTCTGGAGGGAGAACTTATTACTGTCATCCAAGCCTGAAGGATGATGACAAACCGAAAATTCCACATCAAAGTAGTGCTACTGGAATGCAGGCGATACCTGCTACAGGTGTTGCTATGGGGTTTTGGTATAAGGAAGCAGAAGGATTATCGAACGAGAAAGTACCGCCTGTTGTTGTTTGTTCATTAGGAGATGCATCTGTTACCGAAGGTGAAATAGCGGAAGCTTTTCAGATGGCAGCTTTAAAGCAATTACCAATACTTTATTTGGTGCAGGACAATGGTTGGGATATTTCAGCAAATGCTGAGGAAACAAGAGCACAGGATGCTTTTGAATATGCACAGGGGTTTCATGGTCTGGAGGCTATTTCCATTGATGGAACTGATTTTGAAGAGAGCTATCGAACCATCGAGAACGTTATTGAAAAAATACGAACTGAAAGAAGGCCATTTTTAGTACATGCTAAAGTACCCTTGCTGAATCACCATACCTCTGGGGTTCGGATGGAGTGGTATCGGGACGATTTGGAAGAAGCTAGAAGCCGAGATCCATATCCAAAAATGAAGGAATTATTGAAGGCTCATGGTTTTACTGAAGATGAACTTCAAAAGATAGAGAATACTCAAATTGATATTGCAAGAGCCGATCTAGAACGCGCTTTGCAAGCGGAAGACCCAAAACCTGAGGACCTATTTACGCATGATTTTGCACCAACCCCAATTACTGAAGAAACTGGAGAACGAACGCCTGAAGGTGCCGATAAAGTGGTAATGGTGGACTGTGCACTGTTTGCCATTGAAGAACTAATGTCTAAGCATAAAGAATGTTTGCTTTATGGACAAGATGTGGGTGGGAGATTAGGGGGTGTATTCCGTGAAGCTGCGACACTAGCACAAAAATTTGGAGATAATAGAGTGTTTAATACACCTATTCAAGAGGCATTTATAGTGGGCTCTACTGTTGGGATGAGTGCGGTAGGTTTGAAGCCAATTGTTGAGGTACAGTTTGCAGATTATATTTGGCCAGGACTCAATCAACTTTTTACTGAAGTAAGCCGAAGTTGTTATTTGTCAAACGGAAAGTGGCCAGTTTCCATGATACTTCGAGTGCCTATTGGTGCCTACGGAAGTGGTGGGCCTTATCACTCTTCTTCCGTAGAAAGTGCGGTGACGAATATTAGAGGATTAAAAATTGCTTACCCGAGTAACGGAGCCGATTTAAAAGGCCTTTTGAAAGCCGCATATTATGATCCCAATCCAGTGGTTATTTTTGAGCATAAAGGGTTGTATTGGAGCAAGGTTCCTGGAACCAAAGGAGCTACTTCTGTAGAACCAAGTGCTGATTATATGTTGCCTTTCGGAAAAGCTTGGGTGCTTCAGGAAATATGGAAACAGGAGGAAGAAGAAACCATTTCTATTATTACTTACGGAATGGGAGTTCACTGGGCTATAAATGCTTCCGAAGAATTAGGCCTTCAGGATACTATTGAAATTGTAGACTTACGAACTTTGCATCCGCTTGATTATGAAACGGTTTTTAAAAGTGTTCGTAAGTGTGGGAAGTGTTTAGTTGTGACTGAGGAGCCTTCAGAAAATAGTTTTTCACGGGCACTTCAAGGGAAAATCCAAGAGGAATGTTTTCAAGATCTGGATGCTCCCGTAATGGTTATTGGTAGTGAGAATATGCCCGCTATTCCTTTAAATACTGTTTTGGAGCAAACGATGGTTCCTTCCGTAGAAAAAGTAAAGAAAAAAATCCAAACACTCATGAATTATTGATTGGAGTGAACTGTCTTCTAGTCTATTGGTTTTAATTATAGATACTGTTAAGTGCAATTCGAAAAAATGAGAAATCTAGATAAAATGAAACTTATAGATATGATAGCTTCTGAATTACAGGAGCAAATGACTTTTTCTGAGATTGATTCATATTTTGAAACATATAAAATACCTACAGATCACACACCAAGTTATTATAGCAAAAAGGTTTATGTTAAAGAAGTACTACCCAAAATTCCAGATACTATAATACTTGAAATTGCTGAAGAATTAGAACTTAAACATTCATACGGTAAAGTAATAACAAAAGAAAAAATTATTATACGAGAAAATTCAAGTCTTTAGAAATCCGGTCATTACAAGCTATTTCTAAGTCATTTAGCTTCATTCAAAGTAACAATAAGTCAACTAAAGAATGAACTTGAAAAATATGGAATTTCATCATTTGTTGCACATGAAGATATTGAACCAACAAAAGAATGGCAAGTTGAAATTGAAAAAGGATTATTCTCTATGGACGCTTTATGTGCAATACTAATGCCTGGATTTAACGACAGTAAATGGACTGATCAAGAGATAGGTTTTGCACTTGGTAGAGAATTACTAATAATACCAGTAAGAAAAGATTTAGACCCTTATGGTTTCATTGGGAAGTATCAAGGCATACAAGCAAAAGGGAAAAACATTGGACAAGTTGCAAAAGCAATTTTTAATATAATTTCTACACATGAGAAAACAAAATTCATATACATTTCTAACATAGTTGATTTACTATTATTATCAAATGATATAACTGAAATAAAAAATAGAATTAATTCAATCAATAAAATAAATAACTTTCCAATTGAGAAGGCCAAACAAATTTATGAACGAATAACAGAAAATAAAAATTTTAGTAAACCTGAACCTTTAAAATTAATTAATGCTTTTTTTTCGAAAAATGGTTTAGAAAAAATATCTAAAAGTAATTTTGAACATGATGATTCACAAGTATATGATGACTTGCCTTTTTAATAAAAGAAAAGCACTTAACAACGTTTATAAAACATAGCTAGTAAGTGATAAACCAATGGTCTGTGCTAATTTACAAAGGCTGCCAAATTTTTAAATTTGGCTTTTAAAATATAAAAACCCGGCTAAGTGCTAAATCGAAAATGTAGTCCTTTTTAAACCGCTACGTTTTATACACAAAACCGTTTTCAGTACTTCTAAAAACGCTCTATATTTGGTGTTCAGCTAAAATCTAACAATATGAAAATAGTATTTACAATTTGCGCCTTTCTTTTTGCACTATCTCTCAATGCACAGTGGACAACCGATACAGCTGTGAATACCTTGGTTGTAGATTCGGAAGGAGGAGATATGAAAGCCCTTGGAGCTTCAGATGGTAAAACTTACGTTGTATTTTGGAAAGTTGTTGCACCGCCTACTAATTATGAATTACGAATGCAAGTCTTGGAAGCAGATGGTAATCAATTGTTAGGTGCAGATGGAGCTTTGGTTAGTAATACCATTCCTATGAGTACGTTCACAGTAATTTGGAGTATTGAAATAGATGCAGATGATAACCTTTATATAGGCGTTACTGGAACTGGTGGAGGAGACCCCGCATATGCTTTTAAGCTGGATAGTGCTGGAAATCACTTATGGGGAAGCGCGGGTGTAAACGTTGGAAACGGGTTTGCAGTAACTATTTTACCCCTGTCAAATGGGGAGGCTATCGTTTCTTGGTTTTCTGGTGGTTTAAGTGTGATGCAAAAGTATGATGCAAGTGGTTCTGCTGTTTGGGGGTCTACGCAGTCAATAGTTAATGGAGGGAATGATACGGTTCCTGCGAATATGTATGAACTTTCTGGTGGTGAATTCATAATGATTTTTCATAGTCTTTTGGGTGGAATTAGCTCGAATCTATTTGCACAACGGTATAATGTGAATGGAGTAGCTCAATGGGGATCTGCAATTCAGCTTTCTAATCAGGCAACGGTTTTTAATAGGTCGTACGGTGGAGTACAAGATGGAGATGTTATTTATTACGGCTATTTTGGATCAACAGGTTCACGTTTTGATTCGTTTTTGCAGCGTATTAATGCAGATGGAACTTTGCCTTGGGGCATTAATGGTTCTGACTTTGATACCAATCAAACCGATTATGAAATGGATACTCGAATTGCGTTTGCCGATGGGTCACAAAACATTTGGGCTGTGTGTACTTATACCAATACGAGTCAGAGTGAAAAGGGGGAGTATGTCCAAAAATTTGATAAAACTACTGGAAATAGAGGGTTAACAGATACGGCAAAAGTGGTGTACGCTATAAGTTCGGATGATAATGTACATGCTGGTACGTTACAATTAAAAGATGATAGTCCTTTGTTTTTGCATAAAAGTGGAATGGATAATGGAGTAAGCCCAACGACGCTTGGAGTCGTTTATTTAGATGATAATGGTGAATTTGTTTGG
>JAESTG010000248.1 GCA_016763715.1 Flavobacteriaceae bacterium | reverse complement strand
TCTTTATCATCATTATTATTGCTTAAAGAAGCCAGTTGAACTTCAATACCAGTAGTATAAAACTCTTCTATTCTCTTCAAATCGGGAGAAAGATCTCCTAAAGTAAATTGATTTCCTTCGGTTTTCTCAACAACATTAGTATCGGCCAAAACAGGATCTGGCACTTCATCCCCATTAAAATTCAGATAGGTAATATATCCTAACCCAAAAAAGACAATAATAGCAGCAGCAATTTTTAGCCATAAAAAGGTTGGTTTTTCTTTTTTCTTCGGAAGTGATTGCACCATTTTTTTGGCTAAGCGCATTTCATGACCATCACTAAGTTTTGGCTGCTCAGGTTTCTGCCCTTTCAACATATCTCTAATATCCTGTCCCATACTGCAAATGTTTTAACTGTTCCTTTAATAATTGTTTCCCACGATACAAATTAGTTCGAGGGGCACTTTCAGAAATATCCAATATCTCAGATATCTCTTTATGATCATACCCCTCCAATAAAAATAACTGTACCACTACCCTATAAGGGGCTTTTAATTGATCTATGGTATGATGAATTTCGGTTAGTGTCGTTTCGTCTGACACGGCCCAATCATCTTCATCAGCCACGCTCATTACTTCTTCATTAATCTCATACAACTCCATTTTCCTTGCCTTAATGGCATCTAAACAGGTGTTGACTACGATTCGTTTAAGCCATGCCCCAAAGGTGACATCCCCTTTGAACTGATCCAATTTTGAAAAGGCCTTAATAAAAGCCTCTTGCATGGCGTCTTCTGCCACTGCCACATCCTTAATATAACGCTGCGCTACTACAAACATCCCATCACAATACTGCTTATACAAAGCCATTTGCGCCTTAGAATTGTGTTGTTTGCATTGTTCAACAAGTAATTGACTGGACAATTTTGATGGTTTTTTTGGTTGCTGTTCGGGTTAAAGACGACACAAAAAAGTTAGTGTTGCAAAAAAAGAACTTTTAAATTTACTACCTTTCCTTAAACAAATTTAGACTGTCATGAATAAAGCTGTAAAAATCATTCTTTGGATTATAGGAATACTAGCAGGAATAGCCCTTATACTCTTTTTGGTAGTAGGGCCAATGATGAAAAAAAATACTAAAAAACACAGTCCAGAAGTCACCGAAATATATAACATTAATGATGTAAAAATTGAAGTATTCTATTCAAGTCCAACGAAAAAGGGACGAGAAATTTTTGGTTCACTTGTACCTTATGACCAAGTATGGCGTACAGGTGCAAATGAAGCTACAACGTTTAGCACTAGCAAAGATTTATTGATTGATGGCAAAACGTTACCCGCAGGAAAATATACACTATGGACTATTCCAAGCGAGAAAAGCTGGCAAATAATCTTTAATAGCGAAATGTATGGCTGGGGGGTGAGTTGGCAAGATTCTAAGCCCATGCGGGAAGAAGAGCATGATGTATTGATAGCAACAGCGATAGTTTCGAACAGCATCACTTCAGAAGAGAATTTCAACATTAACATTTTAGAAGGCCCTGAAAATAATCCTATTATGCTGTTTTCATGGGATCAAGTGGTGGTTCCTCTCAAAATGGAAAAAAAATAGCACTAACTTCGTAACGTGACTAAAACATCCAAACATAATAGTGCTTTAGAAGAAAAGGATGGGAGCCCTCCCCAAGAATCCTTAAGTAAAATAGTCGCAGCAAAACTTAAAAAAAACAGAAAAAATACACCTTCAACACAGCAATTGATTGAAGGAATTCAAGCAGGTAATATCACAGCTTTAAGCAGGGCAATTACCATTATTGAAAGTAAAGCATCAAAACATCAACAACAAGCGCATGACATCATTGAAGCTTGCTTGCCCCATGCAAATAATTCCATCCGAATTGGCATTACGGGAGTACCTGGAGTTGGAAAAAGCACCTTTATTGAGAGTTTTGGACAACTTCTAACTTCAAAAAATCACAAAGTTGCAGTCTTAGCTGTAGATCCTAGTAGCGGCATTAGCAAAGGGAGTATTCTTGGAGACAAGACAAGAATGGATGATTTGGTTAAAGACCCAAACGCCTTTATAAGACCCTCTGCAAGTGGTGATTCCTTAGGTGGTGTAGCACGAAAAACACGTGAAGCAATTATTTTATGTGAAGCAGCTGGCTACGATATTATAATTATTGAGACTGTAGGTGTTGGGCAAAGTGAGACGGTAGTACATTCTATGACCGATTTCTTTTTACTACTAAAATTGGCAGGCGCAGGCGATGAATTGCAAGGCATTAAAAGAGGTATCATGGAAATGGCAGACGTTATAGCCATTAATAAAGCCGATGGTGAGAATGTAAAGGCCGCAAAATTAGCAAAAGCTGAATTTAATAGAGCATTACACCTCTACCCAGTTAAGGACAGTGGTTGGATGGCCAAAACAGTAACATGCTCGGCTATTGAAAATGAAGGTATCAATACCGTTTGGGAGCTTATTTCTGAATATTTTAATCTGGTGAAGGGAAATAGCACTTTCCAAATCAAACGAGATAAACAACACGAATTCTGGCTTCTACAAACCATTGAATTCAGATTGAAAAGTGATTTTTACAATCAGGAATCTGTCAAAAAAGAACTCAAAAAACAACTACAATTACTTAGTAAAAACAAGACAACACCTTTTGTAGCTGCAAACTTATTACTAAAATTGAAGTCATAACACCACTAATCATCTTATTATTTTGCATCAAAAGTATTGCGAAACCAAGTTACTTGCGCTTCCAAACCTTCTTTCAAACCTGTTTGAGGGTTATAGTTAAGCAACCTTCTAGCTTTATCAATATTCGCTTTGGTTCGAGGTTGATCTCCTGGGCGAGCGGGTTGGTTTTCAATGAGTACTTTTTTGTCTAAAATTCCTTCTACGATTGCAATACCAGTGGCAGTAGTATTCTCCTCTTCGGTACCCAAATCGAAGATCTCCTCATTACACACTTCCGAATATTCCATTGCACTTACAATGCCGTCCACTATATCCTGAACATAGGTGAAGCTTCGCAAATGCTTGTCACTACCTTCATAGAGTGGAAACTGTTTATCATTCAAACCACAATCTATGAGACGGGTGTATAACTTATCTGGGCGTTCACGAGGGCCATAGACAGAATACAATCGTAAAGAGGTTCCTTTTAACAACCCTCTACGTGCATAGGCCAATACCAATTGTTCGGCAGCCAATTTCGTAACTCCATACCATGAAGCTGGCAATGGTGCTTCGTCCTCACTCAAAGTAGCGTGCAAGCCGTAAATAGAAGACGTAGCTATATTAACGAAAAAAGGTTTCTTTTCGAATCCTTCTAAAAGGTCTAAAATTCTTTGGGTTCCAAGTACATTATTAGAAAAATAGGCCTCAAAAGTACTTGTAACCGAAATGCCAGGCTGTGCCGCAAAATGGAAAATAAAATCGACATCCTCCGTGATTACCTTAGACAAGTCATCCTCTCGCAAGTCTACTCTATGAACTTTGACTCCCTTTTCAGCAAGAGTTTTAGTATTTAATTGCTTTAACGATACATCGTAATAGCTAGAATAATTATCAATAGCTATCACCTCATGCCCCATTGATTGTAATCTTTCGGCAGTATGGGAACCTATAAAGCCAGCGGCTCCTGTGACAAGTACTTTCATTCAGTGTATTTGTTGAATATTGAGTATTCAAAAGTATAAAAATTGCAGGGCATTTTAGCCTTTACTTTCAAAAGATCACTAAAGCAGAACGCCTGAATAACATATCGGCATCTGAGACCCTAGTTTTTAAGTTAAAAAAATTACTTTTGCATCGAAAATACATTGAAACCCTTATGTGCGATTTTACCATCATTGTGCCAGTTTACAACGAAGAGGATAATTTGGAAAGAGTTGAAAAAGAACTACTCGCCTATACCCAAATTGCCACTAAAAAAACCTGCATCCTTTTTGTAAATGATGGCTCAAAAGATAATAGCCAACAGCTTATTGAAGCTATTTGCCAACGAAATGAAGCTTTTAGATACATCTCCTTCAAAGAAAATCGAGGGCTAAGTGCTGCTATTAAGGCTGGATTTGATCATGTGGAAAGCCCGTTATTGGGATATATTGATAGTGATCTTCAAACTGCTCCGGAAGATTTTAATTTACTTTTAGAACAAATTGGTTCTTACGATTTAGTAACTGGAGTTAGGGCCAACCGAAAAGATTCGTTCGTAAAAAATATGTCATCAAAAATTGCCAATGGGATTCGTCGCGCATTTACCCACGATGGCATGGATGATACTGG
>JAESTG010000247.1 GCA_016763715.1 Flavobacteriaceae bacterium | reverse complement strand
GTTATGACCTATAATATGAGATAATGAAAAACTCATGCTGTACAATCCCATATAACTTCCTTTACGTCCCTTTGGGGACATTTCCAGTGCTAACGAATTTGAAAATGGGGAGCCTATCATTTCTCCAAGGGTCATTAAAATCATTCCAATTATCAAAATCCCCACCCATGAGCTAAAATTGAGTACTAGAAAACTAAGTGCCAAGAATATGATCCCCCAAAAAGTTGCCATGACCTTAGATATTTGAATTCGCTCTAACCAGCCTACTATGGGCATTTCAAGAATAACGATAATGATTCCATTCACAACAAGGAGTAAACCAATAATATCTTCTGATAGGTGATATACATTTTTGTAATATAATGGGAGCAATGAAAAATAAAGCACAAACATCATTCCGTTGAGTACCATAATGAGGACAAACAACATATAGGTTTTATTGCGATAAGGAGAAACTCCTTCTTTGATAATTACTTCTTTTGTTTCTTTTTTGAGAGTCTCTTTGGGTTTCAATAATATAAATATGAGGATTGATGCCATTACACATGTAATTCCATCAATCCAGAAAAGAGAAACATAGCTAATACGAGCAATTATGAGCCCACCAGCAACTGGGCCAATAATAAACCCTAAGTTAATTGCCAATCGTATTAGGGCAATACTTCTTGTTATATTGATTGGTTTGCTATACGTATCACAGGCTACAAAGATTGCAGGGCGGTAAGAGTCTGCTACAAAAATTAGAGTGAACACACCAAAACATAAGCCATAAAAGGAATCCATAAACTGTAATCCAATGAAGCCTAGACCGCCAAGAAAGAGGCTAAAAGTGATTACTTTGTAAAAACCAATCTTGTCGGTAAGTTTGCCACCCACCCAGGTTCCAGCCAAGGAGCCAACCCCAAACGAGGTCATAATCCATCCTACCTGCGGAAGTGTAAATCCTTTTTCATCTTCAAGATATAATGATAAAAACGGAATCACCATCGCTCCAGCACGGTTGATGAATGTAACAAAAGAGAGTAGCCAGATTTCTCTGGATAGCCCCTGAAAGTTATTAATATATCGATTGTATAATTTGTACATGGCTTGGTTGAGTTTGTATAAAAATAAAACGTCCGGCTTAAAGGCCGGACGTTTACGTATTGAATTATTTGATAGTTTTATAGCTAATACATACACGTCCGGATGTGGTTGGTTACCACAATCTGGGTTTGTTTGATATATGTATTTCTTTTAATCATTTTACTTTTGTTGAATCAAATGTAGCAAATTTTTTGGAGCTAACACATTCCTAATAAATTAATCCTGAACACAATTACAGGGAATATCATTATTTTAATCTAGATATGGATAATAAACCCTCACTTGATTTACAAAAATACTCCGCACATAAAATAACCCCTCTAAAGCCTTTGTAGGCGCAAAAAAGTCAGTATTTTTAACGAAACGTAAAACTAGTAAATTAACTTTAGTGAATTTGAATCAGAAAAATTCACAATTAAATTATATCATGCGGAACATTTTTATCATCTTAATTTCTTTTTTGTCATTTGCTTCGGTTGCACAAACCAAGGCTGAAATCGTTGAAGAAATTGAAGCGTTTCGTACTTCGGAAAATGAAAAGTTTGGAGCAAAGGAAACAACCATTTTGACATCGAAGGATTTTCGGAAATTCAAAGAACTCGAGTTTTATAAGATAGATTTAAATTTTAGAGTGGAAGCTCGTTTTGTTCGCACACCCAATGAGGAGCCTTTCTTAATGCCCACAACTACCTCACGACTCCCAGAGTATGTTAAGTATGGTGAAGCACATTTTGAGATTGAAGGGGAAAAATTAAAATTGAATCTTTATCAGAATACGACCCCTAGTGAGGATCCAGAATATATAGATCATTTGTTTTTGCCTTTTACAGATTATACAAGTGGAGATGGTTCCTATGGTGGCGGCCGATTTATAGATTCTCATATTCCAGAGGGAGATACAATTATAATTAATTTCAACTTAGCATACAATCCCTATTGTGCCTACAATCATAATTATTCCTGCCCAATTCCACCAAAAGAGAACGACTTGTTAGTTCGTATTGAGGCTGGAGTTAAAGATTTTGGAAAGCACTAAAGAAACTTAACGACCCAAATTCCGAAGAAAACGGCTCCAAAACCAACTACAAAGCTAGCGATGGTATAAAGAGCAAATGTTCCGAAGTCACCACTTTTTAGAAATACATGATTTTCATAAGCAAAAGTGGAGAAAGTTGTAAATCCTCCACAAAATCCAGTTGCCAATAACAGCATTGTATTTTGAGAAATACTATCATTTTTAGATGCTATTCCAAGGATAATCCCAATGAGAAGACTTCCTAAGATGTTTGCCGCAAAGGTTCCATATGGAATACCTGTTACCGTACTATTGAGATATTTCCCTAAGCCGTACCTGAGAGTGCTTCCAAACCCTCCTCCCAAAAAAACTAATAATAATGGCTTCATAAATACTTTTATTGTTCGGTAATTAACGGATGATTACTTCTTAAATCTCTAAAAACTGGGACGTAAATATCAGTGCGCCAATCTGCCGGGTTGGGAACGAGTTCAGGGTCGGTACTATACACCTCAAACATCTTTTTTGCTGGATCCATAATAAGATTATTTTCAGCTATATAGGCCTGTGCTTTTGTATATGCTTCTGCTAGGTTGGTGTAATTTCCCATTAAAATAGTTTTTACAGCAGCTGTTGGTTCCATATAACCACAAAGCACATCGCCTTCAGTAACTTTAATTCGTTCACTAGTAGGAATAGCTGTTGAGAAAATAACAGTTCCATTTGCTTGGTCCCATTCATTATAAATAGTAAAAGGCATGCCTGTCATAGTGATATTGTTTTGTTGCATAAACCCTGTAACTTTGCCCATCATTGGCCTCATTTTATTGCCAATGTCCTTTTGAGTACTTGCGGTGGTAGTATACATATAGTATCCACCTCCATAATCTTTTATGCCTTCTACGGTGACGCTGTATTTTTCCATTTCCAGTTGCATGGTTTGTTCAAGATTATTTAATCCTTGACTATACATTTTTTTCATACTAGTTTCAAAATCTTCAGATTGAAAAGCCATAAACACTTTCCCCATAAATGATTGTTCCCCTTTCATTCCCCAAGTTACTTCTGTGCCTGTTTCGGAAGGTTTAAATTTCCAATAGACATCACTAGTACTTTCGCCCATGGGTGTTATAAAAACAATTTTTTGATCAATAGACTCGTTTTCAACGGTGCTTAAAGTCTTCATTGATCCGTCTCCCATTTCTTCACTAATCCAAGAATATGCTCCGCCAACCCCCATCGTAGTATCTGCATAAGTGATTTGTATATTTGGATCGTCTGCCATCCACGGTCCCCAATCTTGCCAATTTTTAAAATCATTTACGTTATTGAAAAGCATGGAAACGGGAGCATTAATCGTTTTTGTACTTGTAATATCAAATT
>JAESTG010000246.1 GCA_016763715.1 Flavobacteriaceae bacterium | reverse complement strand
CCCCAGCTGCTGCTGGATCGAAAGAGTATGTCGTTCCGTTTCCATCATCGGTAACTCCCGTTCCAGAGTAAACTCCTCCCGCTGAAGATCCACTACCAAGTCCAGCTTGAACTCCTGCATCAACACAAAGATCGGCTAGTGCTGTGAAAGTCACTGTTGGAAGTGCAAAGACTTCAACGTTGTCGTTCGCTACTCCTGAACATCCGTTAACATCTGTATAGTTGTACGTAATTGTATGAATTCCTACCCCAGCTGCTGCTGGATCGAAAGAGTATGTCGTTCCGTTTCCATCATCAGTAACTCCTGTTCCAGAATAAACACCACCAGTGGGTGTACCACCACTAAGTCCTGCTTGTACTCCCGCATCTACACATAAATCGGCAGGAGCAGTAAAGTTCAACAATCCTGTACCTAAGGTAATATCAGCTCCATAGAAGCATTGTGCACCAAAAGCAGAATTAGAAGTAGAAACAGAAAGAGTATTCATCCCTCCCGCTATAAAGGCCGCCTGCATTGCTGATGTTACAATTACTGTATAGTTCTGTGGGATATTCGGGTCACTTGCTATAGATTGGCAAGAACAGGAAAGCCCTGTAGCGGTTCCAGTAGCAATAGAGACACCATTTAGGAAAAACTCTACATCTCCTGAACATGCACCATATATAATTAGGTCAATGCTATTCAATGTACTCCCCGGAGTATTAGTATCCAAAAAACTTCCTAGATCCAATGGAGGTTGTCCATCATTTGCACAATTAAAGGTTGCGTCAATGCCAGGGTTGGCACATGCTCCTTGACCTGAAGTATTTATGTTGTACGTAATAGTGGGGCCACTACTTCCAGGCGTAGCGAAAATTTCTATATCATCAGTTGCACTATTGCTACAACCATTAGTATCGATAAATGTATATGTTAATGTGTGAATTCCAACACCAGCTGTGGTAGGGTTAAAGCTGTAGGTCATTCCATTTCCGTCATCGGTAACTCCTGCTCCAGAGTAAATACCACCAGTAGGTGTTCCACCACCAAGTCCAGTCTGTACCCCATCATCTTCACATAAATCGGCAGGGGCGGTGAAGGTAACAGTAGGTAATGCGAATACTTCCACATCATCGGTTGCGCTATTACTACATCCATTGGTGTCTGTAAAGGAATAGGTTAGTGTGTGAGTTCCAACACCTGCAGCAGCAGGATCGAAGCTATAGGTTGTTCCATTTCCATCATCGGTAACCCCTGTTCCAGAATAAACTCCACCAGTAGGTGTTCCGCCACCAATACTAGCCTGTACTCCAGCATCTACACATAAATCGGCAGGAGCAGTAAATGCAACTGTTGGTAAAGCAAATACTTCAATATCATCAGAAATTGTCGTTCCAGTAAAAGTATAGCTTAACGTATGTGTTCCAACGCCTGCACTGGCAGGGTCGAAGCTATATGTCATTCCGTTTCCATCATCGGTAACGCCAGTTCCAGAATAAACTCCGCCAGTAGGTGTTCCGCCACTAAGACCAGCCTGTACTCCAGCGTCTACACATAAATCGGCAGGAGCTATAAATGCTATTACAATGTTAA
The DNA here is from genome assembly GCA_016763715.1 of Flavobacteriaceae bacterium. Next base: position 5,227 of record JAESTG010000246.1, on the reverse strand, counting down.
TATTTGCAAAAGGGATAGGGGATAAATCGGCATTTGCCTGTCCATGCAACCAATTAGCTACATTTTCAAAATCTGCCTGCCCAACAGCAACACCTCGTTCGCCTGAGGCAAATCTATATTCGGTCTTACTTGGAGCACTTGCAGGAAAACCATCTACGACAAGAGCGCTTAGGTAAATCCCTGAAGGATCCTGAATTGCAGGGATAGAACCACCAGAAGATGATGAGGTTCCTGTAAATAGTACTGCATAAATATCATCTACACCATTTGATGGGTCGTTGTCGCTATCTTCATAGGCATACAACGTTTCTCCTAAGGTGTCGTGTGCAAGGTTATTTGCCACTAATGCAATAGAACCACATGCAGCACCAGTATTTCCATTACAAGTAAGTGAGAAAACATCTGGAGCGGTTTCTTTTATTACAATCACATCTCCTGCTGGAATAACAGTTCCAGGAGAAGTATAAGCTAAAACAGCTTCTCCAGTTCCAAATAATAAGGTAGTGTTGTCAAATTCATTTTCAGTAAAATAAATTATTGAATTTGCAGGAATGTCCTTTGCTGCCACGAATGAAAATCCATCTGGCGTTACATGATTCATACCCGTAATTGCAACTAATGGGTCTGAATTACTTGTGTCGTCATTAGTTATAGTTCCTGTCGCAGAATTTGGGCTTCCACCGTCATAATCTGCTCCAGAAGCAATCATTAGTTCTACCGTTTCTGAAGGTTCAACTACCGCATCAACAACAGGTGTAAGCGTTACAGCTACTGAATTATTACCATTAAGAATAACAGCAGTTCCATTAGCTGCATTAAATGTGGCAGCTCCAGCAGCAGTATAGTCTGTTGTAAAAGCTGCAGTTCCAGCTACGCTAAAGTTTACCGTAATATCTCCAACAGCAGCAGCACTTAATAGAAAGGTATATACCATACCCGTTCCGCTATCTTCAACTGTAGTATTGGGTGCTACCGTAAGTGATAAAGTTGGATTTGCAGAACCAGAGACGATAATGATATTCGCAAATGGTGTCGTATTCAAGGTAGCTGCAGATGCCGCATGCAGCCAGTTGGTTGTATTTTGGAAGTTTGCTAGATCCACAGTGACACCACGCTCCCCGGAAGCAAATCTATATTCAGTTCTCACTGGAGCAACTGCGGGAAATCCGTCAACTACAACGGAGCCTACATAAACACTTGAAGGATCTTCACTTGCTGGGATATTTCCACCTGGAGTTACTGAAGTACCTGTAAACAGTACAGATGAAATAGAAGTAATACCATTGGTATGATTTGTATCAGAATCTGTATAAGCGAACATTGCTTCACCATTACTGGCATAGTCAAACGTACCACTAATTAAGGTGACAGCTCCACACGTACCACTATTACAAGTGGTCGTAAAAATATTTGGAGCAGTTTCAGTAACTACAATTACTTCACCTTTTGAAACCCCTCCTCCCGGAGCAGTCCATCGAGCAACGCCTTCAGCGCCTGTAAATCTTAAGAAAGTATTATCAAATTCATTTTCTGTGAAGAATACTTCAGTACCCCCAGTTATGTCATTCAATGCAACGAAAGAGAATCCTTCTGTTCCACCTACTGTATGAACTCCTCCAGTAACAGCAACTAGTGGTATAACAGTAAGTGTATCATCATTAAGTATGGTGCCCGTTGCAACACTCGGGCTTCCAGCATCATAACCAGTACCTGCTGTAAGTGTCAATATTGCCGTTTCGTCTGGTTCTAAATTTGTGTCGCCAACTGGGGTTAGAGTAACTGTTGCTGTAGTCCCACCATTAGGAATTGTAACCGTTCCCGCAGAAGCATTAAAAGTAACGGCTCCTGATTGTGTGTAATCTGTTGTGAAAGCAGCGGTTCCTCCAACTGTAAAAATGGCCGTTATTGGTCCAACTGCGGCAGCATCTAAGGTAAAGGTATAGACCATTCCTGTGCCACTATTTTCATTTACTGAAGTAGGGGAGGCAACTACCGATAATACTGGATTTGCACCAGCTAGATTGAGGTTGGTAAATGGTACAATAGATAAATCTTGACTTGAGGCATAACTCAAGTAGTTTGATTGGTTTTCAAAAGCAGTATGACTCACACCATCTCGTAAGGAAGCAGGACTAAACCCGTATTCTACCCTATCAGGTCCTAACAAATCATCACCGTCATTTGGGAACCCATCTACAATGATTGCCATTGGGAAATCTCCAATTGGATTTACACCAGCTGTCATATCCCCTCCATTTTGAATGGGTGCTTCTCCAGAGCCAGTAAACATAGCAGAATAAATTTGTGTAATACCGTTGAGTATATTTTCATCATTATCGGAATATGCATATAAACCATCACCATTGGTTGCTAAATTAAAACTTCCATTCCCAAAGGAAGTGGAAGTAGTAGAAGTCCCACAATTTCCAGATGAACAGGTGATCGTAAATGTATTAGAACTTGTTTCGTGCATAAACACAACTACGCCAGTGGCAAGACCACCAGCTCCAACTACATATCTTACTACGGCTTCACCTGTAGGGAAACCATTAAAGGTAAATGCATTGGTTCCTGCTGCGTATTCGTTTTCGGTGAAATATATTACTTCTCCAGCAGGAATATTTTCAGTAGCCACAAAGGTAAATCCATCGTTGGGTGCTCCTGAGGAAATATGATTCATTCCTACAATCACAACTTTTTGTGCATAGCCTTCTTGCATAAAAAACAAGGAGAATAAAGCTAAACACACTAGGGTAATTTTTTTCATGATTTGGTCATTTAATTAGATGATATACAGTATTTGAGGGAAGTTAAATTCATTGAGCAATGTAAGTGTTTCATTTTTTTAGCAGTATACGTAAATACACGTAATTTCCGTATATATTTTAAGTGCATAAATATGGGTTTTGCCATGCAGGTTCAGGTAATTCTTGATACATTTCGTATAATTTTTCTGAAAAAACAGCATCTAGCGTGTTTATAATTCTATTATGATATTTTGTGTCATTAAATTTAAAATCTCTTAACTTGAATGTAGTTATTTGGGATTCATTCATTGCATTATATATTAGAGTACCTCGAGGGGTTTCTATTTTTTTATTCTGAATTACTTCAGAAAGTTTTGATGCAATTTTACCTTCAGCAGAAATAATACTACCTATAGTAAGACCCACTTCAAATCCTAAAAGGCTTATAATATTAGGGGTAACCTCATGACCTTCCTCATATTGCTTTATAAATTCTTGCATCTCTGGATTTTTATCGTCAAACGACCAAGAAGCAATGGATTGTACATTTTCAATATTAAGATTTTCAGTATTAATGGTTTCATCTGTCATAATTGGAATGACCAGAATGGGGATTTCCCCGTTGAGATTTGAATTGGCTAAGACGCCGAAAATCTTTTTTCCTTCATTATAGCTAAAAATCCCAAAAATAAAGTCTGGCTGCACTTCTTGGATTCCTTCCACCATGCCCGAAAAATTTTCAGCTTTGTAATCCATTGGTCCCCCGAAGTAACTAGCAATCTCGCCCCCTTCGTCGGTGAATGCTTTTACAAAACTCGCTGCTAAATGATAGCCTCCGTCATAGATGGATGTAATCATGGACACCTTTTTTCCCAGATTTTGAGCAGCGTATAATCCAGCTGCATGGCTTGATTGCCATAAATTAAGCGTATGGTGCAGTACGTATGGGCTTTGGTGTTTTTCAGTTAAAACAGAACCCCCTATATCAATATGAATAAGGGTTTTTTTATAATTGTTAAAAATTTCAACCAGATTTGCTAAGAATAAAGAGCCGCAAAATGCCAAGGTGATATCTACATCTTCTTGCAAAATAAATTTTTCAGCAGTTTTCAGCAAGCTTTCATCTGTTCCGTTGCCTATTCCTTCTATAATAAATTTTGGGTTTACATCTTTCGGTATAGAATTTTTAAAGGCAAGTTTACAGCCGTTTAAAAAATCCATTGCAAGTGTCGGAAACATTTCAGACCTTGGTAATAATATGCCAATTTTTAATTCCATTTGGGATGATTAATTTCTAGATGGATAAATACCACTAAGACAAATAACAAAATTCACCACCATAAAAGGTTGCAAATTGTTATGTGCTAAACTACCGCCCGCATTAAGAACCGTTGTAGTTGAGGCTGAAGTTGTCCCTGCTAACATTGCTCCAGTTGTTGAATCTTCACTATAAGCTCCAGGATGATTTGCAAGAAATTGCCCATTGGCTATTCCTTCCCCACCATTTCCTGCCGCTACTGCGACTTGCGTTTGTGTTGTTGTTGTTGCAGGATGTGTATGTGAGGGTATTTGTGTTTGGTTTAATGTTACTTGTTCTTGTCCGGATCTTTGCCCAATTGTCCTTGGTGTAAGTCCTGGGCCACTTCCTGAGTGCATAGGAACTCTCCCTCTCATTTCGGGTAAACCAAAAGTAGTACGACCATCACCGCCATAGGTGGTTCCCAATAATGAGAATAAGGCCGAATTTTGTGAAATTGCTAATAACTGCCCGTTGCAAAATGCCCAATTCCTTGGGGCAAAATTTCCTCCGAACATCCAGATAACTGCTAGTACTCCTTCCATAATAAATATTGGTTAATTAGTTTTTAAATAGAAATATTAAAATTGATTGTTGTTACGTTTAAGAATTGTTCACTTGTGGGAAATAATTTCTCTCCCAATTGTTGATTCTCTTCCCAGTGTTTTGAAGTGATATATGCCTGTGTTTGACCTAGGTTTAATTCAGTAAAAATTGAAGTGTCATCGTGGCTTATTTTAAAATAAATGCTTGCCGTTAAAGACTGTGCGGAATTCGGAAAATCTGTAATAAATGCATATTCTCCTGCTTCATTTGTTCTCAACTTTCCACGATGCCTATATTTGTTAGAGTTAGGGGAGAGGTGCCAAACCTCAATCACGGCATTTGAGACAGGAGTCATCCCTGTTTTATCATAAAGAACACCTTTCACACGAACGTGTTTTTCAAATAATGTGGTTCTCAAATCAGTTTTTTCTTCGGAATAAGGATTATAACCGTTGTAAGGGGGGGCACTTGTGAAGGCATTGGCTATGCCTGAAGATAAAAGAGCTAAGCCAGTTGAGGCCATAGCAGACTTCTGCAAGAAAAGTCTACGCGAGGTAGATTCTTTCATAATTTGATTGGTTAGTTAGTAGTGCATCTTTCAATTAATTTTTACAACCATTAAGGTTATGAAAACTTG
>JAESTG010000245.1 GCA_016763715.1 Flavobacteriaceae bacterium | reverse complement strand
ATTTTGTTTCGCCCGATTTTAAAGGTTTTCGAGTTGTTGGCGGTCCTAATCAAGCTATAAGCAATGCATACATTAATGGGAAACGCAGTTATTCGAAGACATATTCCTTTTTTCTTTCACCACAGGCCAAAGGGAAGTTTACCATTAAACAAGCAACCATAGAGATAGGTGGTGAAATTTACAAGACTAGTCCCATATCGGTTGAAGTAACTGCGGCTGTAAAAAGGCCTAATGACCCTAATAATGCAGATTATTTGGCCACGGAGAATGTACATTTAGTCGCTGAAATTTCTAATAGCAATCCCTATTTAAATGAAGCAATTACAGTTACCTATAAATTGTATGTGGGTGGCCGTGTTAATATTACGAGTAATTGGCGCGAAATAGAAACCCCAAAATATGCTGATTTTTGGAATCAAAACATTGATGTAAAAGGGAAATATAAGGTTTTAGAAGGAAAATTTAGAGGAGAGGATTATCGCTATGTAATTTTAAGGACTACGGTGCTATATCCGCAAAAGACAGGTAAGTTAATTATTGAACCATTAACATTGGATATTCCTATTGATGTAAAAAGCAATCGGAGGGATTTTTTCAACCGTCCTTTAATAACTAGGGTTAATAAAACAATTTCGGCAGGAAATAGAACGGTTAATGTGAAACCACTTCCAGAAGAAGGAAAACCTACCAATTTTACAGGGGCGGTGGGAGACTTCTCATTGGACGTTACCACTAACAAAAGAAAATTGGATGCGGCCGAGTCGTTAGAGCTTTCAGTTCGAGTGGCTGGAAAAGGGAACTTGAAATTATTCAATATGCCTTCTGTAAAGTTGCCAAGTTCATTGGAAGTGTATGAACCTATTCGTGATGACCATATAAGAACCCAGCGTACGGGTATGTATGGCAATATGGTTGAAAAATATACTGTTGTACCTCAGTTTAAAGGAACATACCCTATACGCCCTATTTCGTTTTCATACTTCGACCCAAAAACTGAAACCTATAACAATCTCTCTTCCGAAGAGATTATTATTGATGTTGTGAATGGGCCTATTAATGAAGAAAACATTAAGAGTGCCGAACAGAATGATGGCAAACAAGAAGTTGAAGCGAAAAATGATCAGTTTAAATATATTCAATTAGAATCCAATTTAGAACCCATCGTTAAGGAAGATTTTTTTAAATCTAATTTATTTTGGGTTTTGTTGGCAACTCCATTTTTCATTATTCCGCTGTTTATTTTAATAGGAAGAAAGCGTAGACAACGTTTGTCTGATGTTGATGGAAATAGATTACGTAGAGCCAATAAGTTGGCTAAAAAGTATTTGGGTGCCGCTAAGAAAAAGATGGGAGACAAAACTACTTTTTATGAGTCGCTTGAGAGGGCGCTACATAATTATTTAAAAGCAAAATTGGATATAGAGACTAGTGAAATGGATCAAGAACACATTTCAAAGTTACTATCAGATAAAAATGTGGAGCCTACAGTCGTAAGTGATTTTAAGGCTTTACTACAACGATGTGATTTTGCGCGATATACCCCAGCTTCCAATGTGACAATTAAAGTGGATTATGAAACAGCGGTTAAGACAATTTCCAATATCGACAAACAATTTACAGAAGGATGAAAAGAAGGATAGCAGATAAAAGGTTTGGGTGGTTACCATTTATGGTGATGGTACTTTTTATGTTTTTTTCTGAAATATCCTTTGCGCAAAACCAGGCTCTTTTTAATCAAGCAAAACAACAATATAAATCTGAAAAATATCAGGAAGCAATAACCAATTGGATGAAAATTTTGCAATCGGGAGAACACTCTTCTGCATTGTATTTCAATATAGCCAATGCACATTACAAGTTGAATAGTGTAGGGCCTAGTATTTATTATTACGAAAAGGCCTTACAATTGTCACCTAATGATTCGGAGATTTTAAACAATTTAACTTTTGCCCAAAATACGACCATCGATGCCATAGAGCCGTTGCCTAAAACCATTTTCGCTAAGTGGAATCATACCATTTCAAGTTGGCTTACTTTTGATGGATGGGCGTGGACGACGGTGGTGTTTGCAGCCTTGTTTGCATTACTTTTTTTATTGTATTATTTTGCCGTTTACAGCACAAGAAAGAGATTGTTTTTTATTGGATCTATGGTTTCATTAATTGTATTGCTAGTAAGTCTAAGTATGAGTTTTAGAACCTACAATCAACAATCGATAGATTTACATGCCATTATATTTGCTGAAAGTGTTGATGTAAAAAGTGATCCAAGCAAGAAAAGTGAAACCTCATTTGTATTACACGAGGGCACCAAGGTAAAGATTCTGTCCAAAGACGAAGATTGGTATCGCATTCAAATTGCCGACGGGAAAGGCGGTTGGTTGTTAAATGACCAACTCAAGGAACTTTAATTTTCTTCGGAAGGATTAGTTTCTATTTCCTCTTCATCATCTTCACTTTCAAAACGAGCCATCACATGTGGCACGACCAACGGTGCTAAAGAAGCTACTGGAGCGTATAATATTGATTCACTTTTTTTTTCTTCAGAAATGACATATCCTGTGATATTAGTGGAGTTAAAGAACATAAAACATATGCTAATAATAAAAGCATACTGTAGCGTAGAAAACCCCCCACCTAATAATTTATTCAGTAGGCCTAAGGCGGCAAAATCGGCAATTTTAGTTAAAAATTTACCTGCCATGGAAATGATGATTACGATAATGACAAATGTAACAGCAAAGGAAGCCAGTTTGGTCATTTTATCACTCCAATCGAACCAATGGGATAGATAACCTCCCGCAAAGTCTGAAAAGTAAATAGCACCAAACACACCAGCAATTAACCCAATAAGTGAAGCAAGTGTCACGAACAACCCTTTTTTGAAACCAGAAATAAAAGCCAATAAGAGTATAATACCAAGAATAATGTCTACCATGTTCATAGGTGAGGTTTTAGTTCATGTAAATATAGGATTTCTGTTAAGCAAGCACCAAATTCAAATTATGAAAACTATCGGATGCTTCAAAATTAAGCATTATCAATGAAATTTTTTTGTCCAAAAAGATAGGAATGTTAAAGCTCATAAGGTCATCTGAAATTATAAATTTACCTTTGCCCTATAATTAATGCTATGGCTAGAGATGAACAATTAAAAGAACGATGGGCTGAAGTGATCTCTTTATTAAGTGAGCGCTTCGCAGATGGTGACCCTTTAGATTTGGACGCTGTCATTTATCTAGTGGGGCTACAAGAGTTAGGTCAATTGCATCGTAAGTTTAAGAAAGATGAGAAACTGAATTTAATGCATATTGCTATTTGCAGATTATTGGAGCCTTTTGGATATTATGAGTTCGAGTATTTTGACAATGAAGGTTGGCCTCATTATAAGGTTTTAGAACAGTTACCAACTTTAAAAGCTGGTGAGCAGAGTGTTTTAATGAAAGAAGCCATTGTAAGCTATTTTTTAGAAAAGGAAGTTATTCAATAACACTCATTTATGCCAACTAATAGAACGATATAGCCAAATTGTTTGCTAATAAAATTGTAGTTTTGCGCACCACAATCGATTTGTGCTATGATAGAAAAGATAAAAGAACACATTGCAGAGGTTGAGGCTTTTAAGGCTAAAACCAAAGAAGAAGTTGAAAATTTCCGTATTCGATATTTAGGGAAAAAAGGGCTGTTGAATCAATTTTTTGCCGAATTCAAGAATGTATCTAATGATAAGAAAAAGGAATTTGGACAAGCTGTAAATGGACTTAGAGATGCTGCACAAGGTAAAGTGAATGCCTTAAAGGAGCATCTTGAAAGTAACGAAGAGGTTTCGGGTGTATATGGAGATCTTTCTCGTCCAGGAGAGCTTATTAGTTTAGGCGCACGTCATCCCATCTCTATTGTTAAGAATAAAATAACGGATATATTTTCAAGAATTGGTTTCAATGTTTCTGAAGGTCCTGAAATTGAAGATGAT
>JAESTG010000244.1 GCA_016763715.1 Flavobacteriaceae bacterium | reverse complement strand
TGTTCTTTTTTACGCTTTCGATATACTGTTGCGTAAATTTTTCAGCCGAAATATATAAAACGGTTTTTTCTGGATATTTTTCTTTAATATCAACTCCAATAGCATGTGCCAAATGAGTTTTGCCTAAACCAACACCTCCAAAAACAAGTAAAGGGTTGAAAGAGGTTCCTCCTGGTTTATTGGCTACCGCTAAACCAGCAGATCGAGCAAGTCTATTGGATTCACCTTCCAAGAAATTATCGAAGTTATAGTTAGGGTTGAGTTGGGATTCAATTTTTACATTACGTATCCCAGGTATCACAAATGGGTTTTTAAGTTCAGGGCTTTTGTTCTTTAGCGGAACATCTACTTCCTGAGATTTCATCTGACCTCTACTTGAACTTGGGATTCTTTCAGTAAAGGGTTGTTTATTCCCGTAGGTATTTTCCATTTTGATGATGTACACCAATTTGGCTGTACTGCCTAATTCTTTGGTAAGTGCAACTTTCAATAACTTTACATAGTGCTCTTCAAGCCACTCATAAAAAAACTTACTTGGCACTTGAATGCTCAAGGCTGTATCAGTAAGTTTTGCCGCTTTGATTGGTTCGAACCATGTCTTGTACGCTTGTGTTGAGATATTATCTTCAATAAAGGACAAACATTTGCTCCAAACCGATTCGGCAGTTTTACTCATAGTGGTTGTTAGAAGTTTAGTTAGTTAAATTGCTTTGTCAAAAAAGAGAGAAAATAGATGTTCTCTAACGATTTCTTAACAATGCAAATATGTGAACAAATAAGTGAAAAAAAAATGGTTTGGGTATTGATTTTGTTATTTTTTTTTCGCATACTGTACAAGAATCTGACTTCTGAAAGAGTTCCCCCTTTTTATCCTGAAATTTTGTGAGAGAAAATACTACCAAATTAAGAGTCCGTTATGGCGAAACCGATCAAATGGGTATCGTTTATTATGGTAATTATGCTCAATTTTTGGAACAAGGAAGGACCGAATGGCTTCGTAAATTGGGGTTTTCTTATAAATGGATGGAAGAAAATGACATTATTCTTCCTGTAACAAATTTAAACATCAATTATAAACTTCCTGCTCGTTATGATGACATCATTAGCATTACCACAAGTCTAAGGAAAATTCCTGCTTTTAAAATTGAATTCGATTATCAAATTCACAATGAGACAGGTGACCTTTTGGTAACTGCCTCTACAACATTGGTTTTTATAAACTCGATAACGAATAAGCTTATGAAAGCACCAGATTACCTGCTTAAAAAACTGAATGAATAAAATTATTTGGAATTAGAATACGCTATTTCTTTTTTTTGATTGCTACTTTATAGGTGTTATTGAACAATTCAAAAATACGTTCAGAATCTTTTTTTCGAACCGATATCTCAATTTCACAACTCAACTCCATATGTTGTTTTACTATTTGAAGATTTTCGTCCTTAATAATTCGCATGACAATATTCATCTCTGGGTATTCAAACTTTAATAAAAAACCTGTATTGATGGTCTTTTTAACAATATCACTGTCTTGCAAAGCTAATTGGGCTGATGCTTTATATGCCTGAACAAGCCCGCCAACCCCTAGTTTTGTGCCTCCAAAATAGCGAACAACCACAACTAGGGTATTTGTCACATCAAAGGATTGTAACTGGCCATAAATGGGCATACCTGCACTATTCGAAGGTTCTCCATCATCATTGGCTCTATATAAACTATAATCCATTCCTAGCTGCCATGCATAACACCAATGTCGTGCTGTATGATGCTTTTTTTTCAAGACATCTATGTGAAATTTTATTTCTTCTTCGGAAGCAACCGGGAATGCATAGCCGTAAAACTTACTTCCTCTATCCTTAAACAGACTTTCATTTGAAGCCTTCACTATAGTTCGATAGGTATCTTTTTTAGAATTCATTGAATATGGGCTAAAGCGAAGAAAAACAAGCCGAACAATGCTAAATCAATACCTAACCAATTTTTACGGCTCATCTTTTCTTTAAAAAGCAAAATACCCAAAATTGTAGACACAATTACTGTGAGGACGTTGTTAATGGTGAAAATACCTGAACTGTCCAAAAGGCCACTGCGAAGTGCTTTTACCAAAAAGAATATAGAAAAATAGTTGGGAACTCCTAATACAATTCCAGCAAGAATATTTTTAATTTCGAATTTAAATTTGCCTTGAAACATGGTTATCAATAGCACGAGTATTCCTAAGATCGCTGCAGATCCAAAAATGGTCGAAGAAAAAAGAGGGACTTCATTCTCAGCAACAAAAGCAGTCTCTAGATACTTGATGCTTGTATCAATTACCCCACTACCAAAAAAAACAAGTAAAGGAAGTAGCATCGATTTTTTACCAATTGAGGCTTTGGTGTTTTCCTTTGACGAAGCTAAATAAACAGCAATAAGCGCAAGTAAAATACCTATGAGTTTTAATAAGCCTAAATGCTCTTTATAATAAAGTAATCCAAAAATGATGGGAATAATCAAACTCATTTTGGTTGCAACCGAAACAACAGACAATCCGCTTCGTTGTGTGGTAGGTGCCATCAAATTAAATACTACAATAAAAAGCACTCCTAAAGCACCAGCATAATAAAACCAGTCAAATTGAGGCATAGTGCCCAAATTAATTGGTTCTTTAAAGGCGATTAGTCCACTCGCGCAAGCTATGATGTAGTTCACCACAATGGCGTGTAGGATATTGATTTTAAATCTACCAAATAGCTTAAAGATTACGAAAATGGCGGTGGAGGCCAATACACTAAAAAGTAAATAAATCAATGAGCAGTGTTTTTATAGTGAGTTAACAAATCGAGACCAATTAGTTCTTCTGAAAGTGAAATTTCTTTCAACCTTGGGGCTTTAACTCCAGATCCAAAGGTGGTATTTCCAACAAATACCAAAGCCTCGTCCCAAAGGTTTGCATCTATAAAAGTTTGGAGTGTTTGTGCCCCGCCTTCTACAATCAAACTTTGTAATTGATGTTGGTGAAGTATATCGCAAATTTGGGATCCAATATTTTTTGAAAAATTAATTTGCTCGAAAATCAAATTCATTTGGTTTTCAGCAGTCATTGCTGTAATAAAAATGGTTTTCACCTTTTGGTTATATATATGAGCCTTTTTCGAGATTCTTAAATTTTGATCTATCACAATACGTACTGGTGAAGGTCCAATCCAATTTCTGGTAGTTAAGCTAGGATTGTCTACCACTACCGTATTAGTTCCAACCAAAATTGCCTGTTCTTGAGCACGAAGCTTGTGTACTTGTTGTCGAGCATATGGAGTAGTAATCCAAACAGGGTTTTGGGATTCTCTCTTGAATGGAGCTATGTAGCCATCTTTTGTTTGAGCCCATTTTAGAAAAATATAAGGTCTTTTTTTTATGTGAAAAGTAAAAAAGCGTTTGTTTAATATGTTACATTCTGCTTCTAGTATTCCCCGAATTACTTCACAACCCGCATCGGTAAGTTTTTGAATTCCTTTGCCAGCTACTTTTGGGTTAGGGT
>JAESTG010000243.1 GCA_016763715.1 Flavobacteriaceae bacterium | reverse complement strand
TATTTTTCTGAAAAAGAGAGCTTAAATTTTTATAGATTATACAAGAAAGTGTAACCAACATTTTAAAGCATTCTGAGGCCACTTCCGTAGAAATAGAAATTAAAAAATTGCCACAAAAAATAGTAGTTAAAATACAGGATAACGGAAAAGGTTTTGACCTGATGGAAGCGAGGCGCAAACAAAGTTTAGGGCTCAAAACCATTGCTGAACGCATTCGAATTTTAAAAGGAACCGTAAATATAATTAGTAACCCTGGGCAAGGAACCATTATTCAAACAGAAATTCCCACAATTTGATAAAAGAAGAAATAACCATTGTTATAGCCGACGATCATCCTATGCTTTTAAAGGGGCTCAGTGATGTTTTGACTAAAGAGCGTTACCCTATTCTAGAGTCAGCTTTGAATGGTTTGGATGCGGTAGATATCATTTTGAAGCACTGTCCCGTGATAGCTATTTTAGATATTGAAATGCCAGAATTATCGGGTTTTGAGGTTATTAAAAAATGTTCCGACTATAACTGCAAAACCAAGTTTATTATTCTCACTTCGCATCGGGAGAAGGCCTTTATACAAAAGGCTAGAGATTTGAATATTTCAGGATACTTATTAAAGGATGAACCTTTTGATGAAATTGAAGCCTGTATTCTGGCTGTTGCGGCTGGGGGTCAATATTTTAGTCGAAGTTTTAACGAAGTTTTTCAAAAGGAAATTTCACCGTTATTAGAACGAATTCAATTTCTTTCTCCTTCAGAAAGGAAAATAGTACAATTAATATCGAAGGTAAAAACATCCAAAGAAATAGGGGAGATATTAAATATATCGTATCGAACTGTACAAAAACATCGAGCGAATGTTATTTCCAAATTAATGCTCCCTTCAGGTAGAGATATATTGATGACTTGGGCCATCGAAAATAGAGAGTTTCTGTCTACACTATAATTAGTATCCGAAATCTTCTTTAATTTTATCGGCTTTGTCCAGCATCAAGTCGGTTGTTATAAAGTCTACTTCTTCCTTATCGTATGCACCCTGAAAGGTTCGCATCGCTTTTTTTGGCTCTCCTATTTCTTCATAGTAGCGTGCTAAATAGTAATCGCCTAAAACTGTGTCGGGGTATTGTTTTTTGGCTAAAGTAGCAATAGCTCTTAAAGACTCCCATTGTTTCGTTTTTTCACAAGCTTTGGAGGTAGCAAGGAAATCGTTTACGCGGATAGGGTTGGTGAGCCCAAAAAGATCTTCAATGGTTTTATATTTGTCCTTCAAGTACAAATCTATAGGTGTTTCCATTTTCAATAAAACATCGGTATATTCTTGTTTAGAAATTGGACGATAGACTGAAAATATCTTTTCCATAGCTGAGGGAATAGCTCGCGCAACTAAAGAGTAATGTGTCGCTCCTTCGAAATTATCAAAATTATATGCAAAGGTATCTGTCTTTAGAGGGCTAAGAGATTTATCAAGTCCAATGCTAATTTCCATTAGGTCTTTTATGTCATCCGTTCCTGTGGCTAAGTAATAGAAATCTTAGAGGAAATACTAGGGATACGCTGTGGAAGTCTTTCATCCATCATTGGGGCTAAATCTGGGCTTAGGCATATATACCCATTAAATAGCGGGGGGTCTTTAAAGAGATAATAGTTTATAAAGTTGGCTGTGAAATCATGACCTACGGCTATGGTAAACTTTGCTGTACGAAAACTGCTATCTAAATATGGGAGTAGCTCTAAACCTATGAATTCGAAAAAATCAGCACCTTTGTCAGCCGGCATAAAATTGGTGTTGTCATAATCACAATCCTCATAACGGGCATCACCTTGCATAATTCCAACTACGATGGATTCGGGCATGTCTTCCCAATACGCAAAGTAATCTACATTTCCAGCAACTGGTTCAAATAAATAGTTGGCATCTAAAACCAAAATTATAGGATAAACTTTATCTACGTTTTCTTTATAATCTCTTGGAAGTTGAATTTTTAATTGTCGTGTTTCTCCTAATTTTATGGATGAGAATTCTTCATAAATTATTTTGGATTGGGCGAAACCAGTAATAAAGAAAAGTAAGTAAGCAGCGGTAAGTAGGATTCTTTTCATAGAGTGAAAAATTTATGTGGTAATATACTAATTTTTAGTAGAGAATTTTGGTTGAAATAAGCTCTTATCAGCTTCTAAGCTTTAAGGGAAAATAACCATTAGTTATCAAATTTCACAGCCTTTTTCTATTATAAATAGGGAGTAAAATAAAAGAGAGTCCTCCTGAAATGAGGATATAAACGATATTAGAAGCCCAAACAATCCATCCCAAGGCAGTGCCAACAGTTTCTGGGACACCAAAGACCATTAATATGCCCGCAATGGCTAATTGATAGTATCCAAAACCACTATTGGTGAATGCAAAGGTGAAGCTGCCAACAACGAAGGTAATAATGACTACGCCAAGATCTATTCCAGTAGTCTCTTCCAATGCGAAGGTTGACACATAAAAAGAGCTAATGTAAAGTAGCCATATGAACAAGCTGCAAAGGATGAATAGTCCTTTTTTTTCCATTTTAAGAATACTGAAAATTCCAGATTTGAGTCCTGTAAATAGACTTTTTATTTTTGTGCTGAATGCGCCTTTAGAGTATTTCAGAAATAACAAAAACAAGACAAATAAGATTATTAAAACCCCAAATGCTAGTCCAATTTTTTTAATGGGTACAACCTCGGTGAGGTATTCATACAGTAAGTCAAATTTAAGGAATAAGGCGATTAGGGTAAAGAGTAATAGAAAAATAAGATCGACGATTCGCTCAGAAATTATAGTTCCAAAGCCTTTCTCAAAGGGAACTTTTTCATATTTGTTGAGTACAGCCGCTCGTGATATTTCACCACTCTTCGGAATAAAAAGATTCATTAAATAAGATACAGATACGGCCATGAAATTGTTGGCTAATTGAGGTCGATACCCAAGTGGAGTGAGCATAAAACTCCATCGATAAGCTCTTATCAAATGACTGAGAGCACTCATTAATACTGCAATAATCACAACACTATAATTTGCATTTTTAAAATGAGAAAAAACTTGATCTCTTTGCTCAGGGGTGTATTGCGAGTATACATACCACATCAGGAATACCCCCAAGGCTATAGGAAGTGCAATTTGTAAAAACTTTGATAGTGACTTATTCAAACTAGGTTAGCAAATTGTTTTCTTCGTTTGGAAATACCAATGCAGGTTTAAAATTTCTGGCTTCTTCCACGCTCATGATAGCGTAGGTAATTAGAATTAGAATATCGCCAGGAGCTACCTTTCTGGCTGCCGCTCCATTTAAAGTGATTTCCCCACTATTACGGGGGCCTGGAATAGCGTAGGTTTCAAGGCGTTCTCCGTTATTGTTGTTTACAATTTGAACTTTCTCCCCTTCCACAATATTTGCAGCATCCAAAAGATCTTCATCTATAGTGATGCTACCTATGTAATTAAGATCAGCTCCTGTGACCTTTACTCTGTGGATTTTGGATTTTACTACATGAATTTGCATGATACAAAGATAATTGAATTGTATGAATTGTAAAGTACAAAGTGTTGGTTTTGTTCTATATCGCTAACTGCCTAATATATCCATTCATGGGAAGAATCTAGTTGAGTGCTATATTATCTATCAAACGAATGTCGCCAGCAAAGGCGGCAATAAAAGCCCGATATGTGTTCCCTTTTCGTTTTCGTTTAGCTGTTTTTAGTGTTTCGACGCTGGCAATTTCAAAATACTCTAGTTTGAGATAATCATTTCCTTCAAAAGATTGGGTTGCCATTTTGCTTAGTTTGTGAATACTTAGCGAGTCAAACTTTTTTTGAATTTTTAAAAGTGTTCCATGAATAATTACGGCTTCCTCAAATAGTTTTGGAGATAGCCTTTTGTTTCGAGAACTCATAGCCAAGCCATGTGATTCACGTAAAATGGGGCAACCAATAATGTTGATAGGGAGTTGTTCAATTTCCACTAATTTCTTGACAACTTGTAGTTGTTGGAAATCCTTTTCCCCAAAATATGCCTTATTAGGTCTAATAGCTCTAAATAGAAGGTTGAGCACCGTGCCCACACCGTCAAAATGGCCATCTCGAAACTTCCCCTCCATTTGATGCTCTAATCCTTTGAAGTTATATTCTTTTGAAACGACTTGGTTTCCGTATAAATCTTCTGTGTTTGGTGCATATATGAGGATATTCCCATTCAAAGATTAGAGTAGTGTTGCGTCTGCTTTAAGGGTTCGTGGGTACTTTTCGAAATCTTGTGCCTTATCAAATTGTGTTGGGTTCACAAAAATGCTCACAATCACTATTTTATTCCCCTCTAAGGCCTTGAGAACCAGTGATAGGTGGCCTTCGTGGAGCGCCCCCATTGTGGGTACAAAACCTACAGATTGTTTTTTAGTTTGAAGGCGAGTAATTTCTTCACGGAGTAAATGGTGTTTATGATATATCATGTGGTATAAAATACAAGCAAAATTAAGATATTAAGCGCAATCTGCATAAATTTTCGTAATTTTGCATCCTTTAATAGCAAGCCAGTAAATTATAGAATCTATGAAACGAGTTTAGGTGGTTTTTTCTGCCTGAAAAGTTAGAAATTGTTCTTGGTGATTCAGCTCTCGTTTTGAAAAATAAATGTTTATGATGAAAGATAAAAGAATCTTGTATGTGTCTTCAGAGGTAATTCCTTACCTGCCAGATACGGAGATTTCTTCCATGTCGTTTGAAGCCCCTAGGATGGTCAATGCTAATGGAGGTCAAATACGCATTTTTATGCCACGTTATGGGAATATTAATGAACGTCGTCATCAGCTTCATGAAGTCATTAGGCTGTCAGGAATGAACTTGGTTATTAATGACTTAGACATGCCTCTTATTATAAAGGTAGCCTCTATTCCGAAGGAAAGAATGCAAGTTTATTTTATTGATAATGAAGACTATTTTAAACGTAAGGCTACTTATGCCGATGAGAATGGAAATTTATTTGATGATAATGATGAAAGAGCCATTTTCTTTGCTAAAGGAGTTATTGAAACGGTGAAAAAACTTAATTGGTCTCCAGATATTATTCATGTTCATGGATGGTTAGCTTCCTTTTTACCACTCTATTTAAAGACCTATTATAGTAATGAACCGTTGTTTGAAAACAGCAAAATTGTTACTTCAGTCTATAACCAAGGGTTTGAAGGTGCTTTAAATAAAGAGTTAGTTAAGAAAATTAAATTCGATGGCATTGCCAATG
>JAESTG010000057.1 GCA_016763715.1 Flavobacteriaceae bacterium | reverse complement strand
GAGGCGAATACAAATTTACCATTCACCAATAATGAAAAAATGCCCACCGTATGGGAAACTTATAAACCTACATTTGAAGTCTTTCAGCCTGGAAATATTAGTTGGAACCCTGTAGATCAACCATGGAATCAAAAAATACCTGGCATTGTAGGTGATAGCTGTCAGACAAAGGATTTTGACTTTATTATTACCATGGGATCCAAGGCTAGAGATGTTGTTAATGAAACGGGACAGGCATTTGCGGGGAGTTTTGGCTACCTCGTAGACCAAGATAGTACACGTGTTCGCTATGAGGTTCTGTTTAACCGAACGGAGTTCGAATATCTCGTTGGTGATGGTAGAGCGGCTAGTCTAAATTTAACTCCAAGTGGTCCTAAAGGATTGGCAAATAAAGTGAATTTTCCAGATAATAGGGATGATGGAGCTTATAATGAAGGTTCTATGGAAGTGAAGTCGGCATGGAAGGAATTGTGTTTGAAAGCAGAATGTAATCAAAGGGATGCAATAGATATTGAGGCGGCTAAAAAACGATTTTTGGTACGCAATGCACTTATTTATGATTCTGAAACTGGAAAGTGCCGAACAGCACCCATGGCATTGGTAGGCCTTCATATTGCACGTAAAACTTATTATGCTCCTCAATGGATTTGGATAACCTTCGAGCATAAAGACAATGTGCCTGATGCTGGAGCAGAAAACCCAACAGGTATTTTTTATAATTCGAATTTAAAAGAATTGGATAATTGTTATCAGTTACCTTTTTTATATAAGGACCCTGCAGTTGCCGGTTGTCCTAATGTAGATATCAATCGTTTTATTGCTGAATTAAAAGACAGCCCGAATCAGCTCACAAGGTTAGTTCCTATTGATTCGGTTGCTCAAAAACTGAATGCTGCTTTTCAATCTGAACTTGCAAAAGTAAATTCACCATTTGCAAATTATGTATTAGTTAATACTCAATGGGCATTGAATGGTCGACAACAGGGCGG
This sequence comes from Flavobacteriaceae bacterium, assembly GCA_016763715.1. Next base: position 5,361 of record JAESTG010000057.1, on the reverse strand, counting down.
CGGCATAAGTGCTAAAAACTGTAAAGACAACGGTATGGGTAACGACTGTTTTACCATGGTGCCTCGGTTTTTGCGGAATACTGTGATTGAATCCTATATGTCTACGTATTGTGAAGTAGACGGTAAACCCAAGCAAGTGAGTAATCGAAGTTGTATGAGTTGTCACGGCAATGCTGGAGCCGATCTCAGTTTTGTGTACTTAGATGCGGTGTCGCAACGGGTACAATTGGTAGATTCCATTCAGAAATAATGATTTGACTCTTTTTGGCTGTGAAGTGCTATCATTACTGAAAAATAGGACAAATCCTATTTTTAAAAGGGGAAAAAACCTATTCAGATTACGTGTTAATACGTACGATTATTCTGGCAAAACCGTTGTATATTTGTACTATCACTCCCTGATAATAATAATAACTCATAAGAGTACCTTTATGCAAGAAGAAAAATTTATACAAAAAAACATTGCTAAGAAAACTGCTGATATTTACGAAAGAGCGATTAAAGAGGCTATAGACAGACAATTAACGTCTATTTCCTATGCGAAAATGAACGAGGATCAGGATTCTCTGTGGAATGTTGCGTAGCAGGTTTTGTTTTAAAAACTGTTTTATTTTTAAGTTCTGCTTTTAATATATTTTTTTCAATTACTATCTACAACCCCGCCACATTAGAATTCACAAAAAACAAGGAGTTTACAAAAAATAATTTTCCATTTTCCCAAAACGAGCGAAACAATACATCGTCTACCATATAGACCATGCTTCCTCTGCCCATACGTTCTTCTCCAAAAATCATAGAGTTACTTAGACCAGCTTTAGCATCGTCTCCCGAAAACCCTGAAACGCTTACCGCATCTCCTTTAATATAACCTACATTATAGCCGTTTTCAAGAAATTGATAGGATGACCCTCCCAATTTTAAACTGTAGTAAGAATCGTCATAACCAAAAGCCATAGGGTGAGAGTTATCCAATGTTAACTTATAGATACTTCCAGTAATAAAATCCTTTACTTTTGCACGCTCTCGCTGATCATAAGGGATTAATTTGTCATCGTCAGAATCTTCAGAATTTTCTGAATCGTCGTCGTCAGAATCTTCAGAATCGTCTTCGTTTCGAGCTAGGCTAAACCCATCTTTGTCTACAAAAGAACTCAAAGAACGTCCCATAGCAATTACTTTTCCGCCAGAACGAATCCATGCTCTCAATTCATCTAGTGTGTCATCTTTAAGCACACGACCGTAATACCCGTTTGGAATAATGAGTACTTGAAAATCTTTTAAAGACCTTACATTGAAATTATCTGTGTCGATAGAAGTTAAAGGGTACTTTAGCTGAGTTTCAAAAAAGTGCCAAATAGCACCGTAGCTTAGTGATGATGTGCCTTTTCCTTTCAATACAGCAATTCTATTTTTTGGAACCATTTTGATATTAGATGACCCAAAGTCAAAACCATTGTCACTAAAACTAGTCATTGTTGTGTAAAGACTTCGACCGTGCTTGTTGGCAATTTTAGTAACGGTAGCCATAAATTCAGTATTGGTTCTATTGTCACTTTTTGTGATGACCAAGCTTCCTTTATTAAATTTCTTTCCATTAAAACTTAGATCCTTTTCTGAAAAACGCACACGTATATTATTCTGCAGTAATTCTGAAAGAAAAACCGCATCAGTCATGCTATGCCAAGGGACAATATATCCAGCAATGGAACTTGGTGCTATTTGATTAACTTCCTTAAATGCAGGATTACTTCCGTTAACTGAAACCAATGAAGTACTAGCTATACAATCCAATCCATAGGCATAAGGAACACTCCAAGCAGTAATATCGTAGGTAAGAGGATCACTTAATTTTGCATCTTGTTCAAACAGTGCTTTTACCATTTTCCCTTTAGGCTGCGATGTACTTACTACCATCGCTCCAGCTGTATTCATAGTGCCATTTCCATTTTTAGCATAACTAAACCCATTCACATTTCCACCACTAGAGAAACCGTATTTAATTTCATGTTTATCTAACAATTGTGTAAGCGCATTAATTTTGTCTGGATTTCCCTTCAAAACATAACTTTTATATTTCAAATTTTCATTCTGAAAAAACTTTTTGAATTCTGAATTGAGCTTAGCTGCATTTAGCGAAGACATCTCTACGGTAGATAAGCCAGTAGTGGTATGATGTGCAATACGGTCAATAAGTGTTAATTCGAATCCATCGTCGTTCATAATTCCTAAACCAGCCCGACCGTGACCTGCCTGCTCATAGGTCATACCAATGGCACCCATAAACATTGGATAGGTGTCTCCGTAGCTAGGATATAATAAATCAAAACTTTCTCGGGTAAAGAATAACCAACCTTCACAATCAAAATATTTGGCGTGGTTTTTACCAATGGAGACCTGAAATTCACGCTGAAAATCACTAATAATTTCATGATACGGCTCTACCGCAGGTGCAAAGTAGTGAGGGTTGTTAATACCTTGTTCATGAAAATCGACATGCACATGAGGCATCCACTTATTGTAAATCTTTAAACGTTGCTGACTTTCAACCTGAGTAGCCCAAGCCCAATCACGATTTAAGTCGAATAGATAATGATTTGGTCGTCCTCCAGGCCAAGGTTCATTATGCTCTGCTGCAACTTGTTTTTTATTGTAGGGAGTGGATTTTACCTGATTGTACCAGTTTGCGTAACGATCACGGCCATCTGGGTTCACGCAAGGATCTATAATTACCACAGTGTTTTCTAACCAAGTTTTCTTTTCAGTAATAAGCTTATACATCGTATTCATTGATGCTTCGGTACTAGAGGCTTCGTTTCCGTGTACGTTATAGCTTAACCAAACAATAGCTATTTGTGGATTAGCACTTCCGCTTTCCAATCCAGCATTTTTAAGGTTATCTTTTCTAATGTTTTCAATATTGGCTAAGTTTTTTGCTGAAGAAATAATAGCGTAGGTTAATGGACGTCGCTCATTTGTTTTTCCGTAGGAATTGTAAACTACCATATCACTTTGTTCGGCAACATGTTCGAAATAGTTTACAACATCAGAGTGACGGGAAAATTCGGTGCCTAACTCATAGCCAAGGAAATCGCTTGGAGATTGTAATTGAGCAGAAACAGAAATAGAGACAAAGATGAAAAGGAGGGTAATAATTTTAGACATTGTATGTTTTGGTTAATTTGGAAGCTAAAGGTAACAGAAATTATAAATATCGAATTTCTATTTATAATTATTTTAAGGCTTTAACATTTGCAATCAATCGCAATTTCAAGGACTCAATTTGCTCCTTTGATATTGAATTAACGTATTTTTAGAATTTGTCGCTGTAAAAGTGTTTATTTTTGAATCAATTTTCGACAAATAACTATGCCAAAACAAAATATTCACTACCACCAAACAGGTTACTTTTCGAAGTTGATGTGCGACTACCTTGCAAAAGATGGGGCAACAACACCTTTTTATCATCGGTTTCCAGAGCTTAGTCAATTCAAGCAACAGCTTGAAGAAAAACAAAAAGCCTTTACTTCGGAGAGTCGTGATATTTTGGTGAGAGAGCTAGAATTGCAATACAAAGGCACAGTTATTTCCGAAGCTACTCAAAGGAACATTACATCTCTTTCTTCAGACAATACCTTTACTATTACAACTGGGCACCAACTTAATTTGTTTACTGGCCCGATGTATTTTTTATATAAGATATTTTCAGTAATCAATCTTTCTGAACAACTTAGTGAAACCTATTCAGACTACAATTTTGTTCCTGTGTATTGGATGGCTACAGAGGATCACGATTTTGATGAAATTAATTATTTCAATCTGTATGGTAAGAAAATGACTTGGGGTAGACAGAGCGGTGGAGCCGTTGGGGAACTTTCCAACGAAGGATTGGATGAAGTTTTAAATGTGGTGAGTGCTGCTTTTGGAAACACTGTGAATGGGCAGCGGCTTACTTCATTATTTTCTGAAGCCTATGTAAAACACCAAAATTTGGCCGATGCCACTCGTTATTTAGGGAATGAACTATTTAAGGAGTATGGTTTGGTAATTATTGATGCCAATAGAAGTTCTCTGAAAAAAGTATTCACTCCTTATGCTGAATTGGAATTAACCGAAAATAGATCGTTTAAACAAGTTACCCAAACTACAGGACGGTTGGTGACTGCTGGCTATGGGGAGCAAGTCCATCCACGTGAAATTAATTTGTTTTATCTAGTTGAAGGAATTCGAGAGCGTATTATTAGTGAAGACGGTCATTTTTATGTTAATGACACAGATATTTCTTTTACTTCAGAAGAAATTAAAGCTGAGTTACAGGAACATCCCGAGCGTTTTTCACCTAATGCCTTGCTTCGTCCATTGTATCAAGAGGTGATTTTGCCGAATTTGTGCTATATAGGAGGAGGAGGAGAGCTTGCCTATTGGTTTCAATTAAAAGATTATTTTGAAAGTGTTGAAGTTCCGTTTCCAATTTTATTACTTCGGAATTCGGCACTACTAGTTGCCACAAAATATTCAGTAAAACTTCAAAATTTGAATATTGATGTTGCTGCTCTTTTTCAGAAACAACATGAATTGACAGCATCATATACCAAAGAACTTTCGACAATAAATATTGATTTTTCTAATCAGAAGAAACATCTACAACAACAATTTGTTGATCTATATGATCTTGCCAAAAAAACAGATGCTTCCTTTGTTGGAGCAGTTGCAGCTCAGGAAAAGAAACAACTTAATGGGTTGGCTCATTTGGAAAAAAGGTTACTTAAGGCTCAAAAAAGAAAATGGGGAGATCAGTTGGAACGACTCACGACTATTCAAGATAAGTTGTTTCCAAACATGAGCTTGCAAGAGCGTAATACCAATTTCTCAGAGTTCTACTTAGAATATGGGGATGCTCTGCTTTCTGTGTTAAAAGAAAATCTGGACCCTTTGTTCCTTGAATTTACAGTTTTGGAACTGTAAATAAGCTGCTTTTTGATACCGTATTTCAATAAATAATTTAGCAAACGGACGATAGGACTTGTAAGACGAAAATTATAGAAAATTTTCCACCTTATCGCTTACCCAAATTATTTTTTTACGTTATTTTTGCCCATGCAAAACAACAACGTCCTCATTTTAGATTTTGGATCGCAATACACCCAGTTAATTGCAAGGCGCGTAAGAGAGTTAAACATTTACTGCGAAATCCATCCTTATCACAAAGTACCACAAGATTTATCAAATTTTAAAGCTGTTATTTTATCGGGAAGCCCTCTTTCGGTTCGATCTGATGACGCTGCTCACCCAGATCTTTCGGAGATTAAGGGGGAACTACCTCTTTTAGGTGTGTGTTATGGAGCTCAGTATTTGGCGCATTTC
>JAESTG010000242.1 GCA_016763715.1 Flavobacteriaceae bacterium | reverse complement strand
AAGAAAATTACATTATTACTTTTCATGTTAGTCAGTTGTTTGGGATTCTCCCAGACCTCTGTTGCTGAATTGGGGGTAGTTGCTAATGTCACGCGTAGTGCGAATGCAGGTTCTGCGTTCTCGTTTGCTCCTTGTGGCTACACGCAACCTACGTCTGGCTTTCCAGATGCTGGAAACATATCTGACCCCTCTGTTTTTACAGCAGCGGACGATTTTAATGTTGCCGTATTTATGAACTTTGCTCCTGAGAGCTTAGTAATTCCGTTATTGACTAGTCCTGGGTCTTCGATTACAGGGGTAGAGGTTACTTTTTATGCAGATGCAGCTGGCTTGCCTGGTGCTGTGCAGGGAGTACTTGCTTTAACGGCTCCTGTTTCTCAAAGTGTTATTGGAACTGCTTTTGGAAGAGATATTGTTGAAGCAACAATGGATCTAACTGGAGTTGGAGTTTCTCTTTCTGGTGGGGTTCTTCCAGGTGGAACGAACTACTGGATGGGTATTCGTGCATCCAATTCATTAAATAATCAAGACCTTTTTTGGGAATTAACAAATACCATTACTAATGGCGAAAGTAGTTTTTCACAAGATGAAGGTGCAACTTGGGTTGCTACTGGTTCACTTATTGCTGGTGGCCCTTGGGATTTCGTATTTAGCTTAACAGGTGACTGTACATTACCTCCTACGTCTATGACATGTGGAAATGCTCCGTTACCAATTCCTGCGGTTGGAACTTCAGGGCCAATGGATCCTTCTACTGCAGCTGTAGCTGATTTAGGTGTTATTGGAGTTGATTATGCTTTTGACAATGTAACATTAGATTTTGTGCATACATGGGGATCGGACATGACGATTACGTTAACGTCTCCAGGTGGTACTCCAATTAACATTGTGACGCAACGAGGTGGAGATTCTGGATGGGATTTTAGTCCTGTTATTGTATTCACCGATGCTTCTGGTAATGATGTTACTGGATGGGGTGGTGGAGCACCTGCTGCAGATTACCAAGCAGAAGGTGGTTTATTAAACGCTGTTTTTGCTGGTGAAAATATCAACGGAAACTGGGTGTTAGATGTTTTTGATGCATTTGGTGGAGATACTGGAACTTTAAATAGTTTCTGTTTAGATTTCACACCAATACTAGGTAGTCCTCCAGTTATTGTATGTCCTGCAAACGTTCCTGTAAATACAGATGCAGGTGTTTGCGGAGCTACTGTAAATTATACAGATGCAGTTGCTATTGATCCTGATGGAGATTTAGTAAGTGTTATTCAAATATCTCCAGATCCTGGAGTATTAGGTACTGGTGATGTATTTCCTGTGGGAACTACTACTGTGACTTTTAGAGCTACAGATTCAACTGGTAACACTGCAGACTGTTCTTTCGATATTATCGTAACAGACAACGAACTTCCAGTAATTACTTGTAATGATTTCACTGTTTCTTTAGATGCAGCAGGAATGGCTACAGTAACTGTGGGAGATGTTGCAAGTGCAACAGATAACTGTCCTACTACAACACTATTGTTTGGAGGATTAAGTCCTGGGTCTCTTACTACTTCTTTTGGCAATAACAACAGCTTTAGAGGAAATATGTTTGACATGATGGCGATTAATGATATCGTTGTTAATTCGTTCGACGTAAATGCTGCTGCTGGTACTCATGATTATGAAGTGTACATGAAAACAGGAAGTTATGCTGGTTCTGAAACCAATGCAGGTGACTGGACTCTTGTTGGTTCTTCTGTAGGAGTTCTTTCTGCTGGACCAGGAAACCCAACTGCACTTGGATTAAATATGAATATAGCTGTAGGAGCTGGTGATATGGTTTCTTTCTTTATCTATAACCTTACTGCTAACGATTTCCTTTATATTAATGGTACTACTGAAGGTGCTCTTTGGGCATCAGATGCTAACCTAGAAGTTTATGAAGGTGTTGGAAAAGGTGATCCTATCTTTACTGGAGGAACATTTAGACCAAGAAACTTTAGTGGTAACATTATATATGATTTTGGTACCACACCATCTGCTAGTATAGATTTCAGTTGTGCTGATGTTGGAGATAATACAGTAATGGTAACAGCTACAGATGAGTCTGGTAATACAGCAACTTGTATGTCTGTAGTTACTGTTGTAGATGATATTGCTCCTGTAGTAGTATGTATTGGAGAGCAATTAACAGGTCCTAATACCGTAATGGATAGTCCTGGAATTGCAATTGTAGATAATACAACATTCTCAACAACTATTAATGTGCCAGATAATTTCACTATTACCGACCTTAATATGGTAATTGATATTGAGCACACTTGGACTGGTGATATCACACTTACTTTAGAGTCTCCTGCAGGAACTCAAGTAATAGTATTTGATGATGCTGATGGATGTAGTGCTAATGATATTGGTGTTACTTTCGATGATGAGTCTGCTAACGCTTTGGATTGTGATCCTGGTGGAGCTGGAACTGGTGCTGATGCCTTCCCAGAAGCTGACTATATCCCATCTAACTCACTAGCTGCTTTTGACGGTGAGGATTCTATGGGTGTTTGGACTTTATTTTTAGAAGATGATGCAGGTGGAGATACAGGTATCTTAAACAGCTGGGGTATTGTATATGACTTCGATCCTATCGTAGCCACTCCATTACAAGTTGACTTAGATGCTAACGGAAATGCAACTATCAATGCTATAGACTTATTAATAAGTGTAGATGAAGCATGTGGATGGACTGCAACTGTTGGTGGTGCACCTGCTCCTGCAACATTGGAAACTACCTTCGTTGGTGGTAACGGAAACTTTGGTAATATGTTCGATATTAATGCGATCAATGATATTACTATTCAGTCATTCGACATTAACGGTGATACTGGAGCTACTTTTGATGTAGAAGTATATGCTAAGACAGGTACATATGTTGGATCTGAAACTGATCCTGGAGCTTGGACTTTACTTGGAACTGCACCTGGTGTTGTTTCTAATGGAGATGGTGTTGCTACACCTCTTAACTTAGCACTTAACTATGTTATGGCTGCTGGAGAGACTCACGCTTTCTATGTGACTCCAACTGACTTTAGTACTGGTGGATTTAACTATACTAATGGTACAACTGTTGGTGCAGTATTTGCAAGTGATGCTAACCTTGAATTCTTAGAAGGAGCTGGATCAGGATATCCATTTGATGGAACTCTTTTCTCTCCTAGAGTATGGAATGGAAACATCATATATGATGCAGGTGCTGGAATGGCAACTACGCTAGACTTTGACTGTTCTAACTTAGGTGAAAACATCATCGAAGTAACAGTAACTGATGATAGTGGTAATGTTGGGGTTTGTTTCGCAACAGTTATTGTTAATGATGTTACTGCTCCTATCTTAATGTGTATGGACGTAACTATTGAATTAGATGAGAACGGTGAAGCTCAAATTGATCCTGAAGCTCTTCTAGCTGTTATACCAAGTACGTTTGAGGTAATTACTATTAGTAGTGATAACCAATCTGGTGCTGTTGGAAATACAGACTTTACAGTTAACGTCACGGATGCTGAAACTGTAACTTTCGACTGGGTATATAATACAGACGATGGTGCTGCTTTTGATAGCTTCGGATATTTGTTAAATGGAACATTCACTGAAGTAATTGATCCTGCTGGAGCTAATGCTCAAATGGGTAGCGAATCTGTATCTGTTGCTCCTGGTGATGTATTTGGATTCCGTTCTTCATCTGTTGATGGATCGTTCGGACCTTCTACTACTGTAATTAGTAACTTCCAACCAGGATTTACTGGTCAATTCGAACCAGCTAACTGGACACTTACTTTGGATAACTCAGATGGAGATGCATTCTTCGTAGAGATTCCAGGTGGTCCGTTATCTTTCGATGCTTGTGGAATTACTATTCTTGGATTAGATATATTTGAAGTGACTTGTGATGATATCGCAAATTCTCCAATTACTGTAACAGTATTTGCTAGTGATTCAAGTGGTAACCTTGCTTCTTGTACTTCTCAAGTAACAGTGGTTGATCTTCTTGCTCCTATAGTAACTTGTCCTGCTGACCAAACGGTTGATCCAGGTGTAGGTAACTTGTTCTGGGAAGTTGAAGATTACTTCGACTTAGGTACGGCTTCAGCTACTGATAACTGTACAGATCCATTGACTATCTTTAGTCAAGACCCTGCTCCAGGAACGTTACTTGCTGATGGAGTATATACTATCACAATGAGTTCAGAAGATGAGTACGGTAACATTGGTACTTGTACTTTCGAACTTACTGTTGAAAGTATCTTAGGAGTTAATGACAACGGTCTTAGTGAAGGAATCTCAATATTCCCTAACCCAACCGATAACGTAGTGACCATTTCAAATACAACTGGTATCCAATTGGAGAAAGTTGCTATTTACGATGTGAACGGTAGACTAATTAGTACAATCGACCTTAGCGATATGCAACAGGAGAAAACGATTGATGTGTCTCAATTGGCAACTGGAGTGTACATGTTACAGATCCAGAGTGAAAATGAGAGCACGGTTAAGAGACTTGTAAAAGAGTAATTATTATTATTTAACCAACCAAAAAAACCCCTCCAGCAATGGAGGGGTTTTTGTTTTTATAATATTTCTGAAAAGCTATTCTCTCACCTTAAATGTTTCAGCCAAGTTTAACTTAGAAGTTGAAGGGAAATTAGTTGACAATACTTTTAACGAATGCTGGAATACCATTCAACCCTTTTTCAGAAAGCATTTTAATGAAGGCACTACCAATAATAGCTCCTTGAGTAGATTTGGTAACTGAGGTAAATGTTTCAGCATTGCTAATACCAAATCCTACTATTTGCGGATTACGAAGACCAAGAGAAGCGATACGATTGAAATAATCGGTTTGGGTATTTCCGAAAGTTGACTTTGCACCCGTTGTACTTGTGCTACTTACCATATAAATAAAGCCGTTACTAGCCCTGTCAATTTCTCGAACACGAATTTCTGAAGTCTGTGGGGTAATGAGGAATACATTTATTAGGTTGTACTTTTCAAAAGTATTTTGGTAATGTTCTTGATATTCGGACAAGGGTAGGTCGGGTAGAATGAGTCCATCAATTCCTATTTCATTACATTTTACACAAAATGCCTCTACACCATACTGTAGTATTGGATTAAAATACCCCATAATTATGAGTGGGATAGATACAGTTTGTCTAATATCTTTCAATTGGTCAAAAAGTATTTCTGTGCTCATTCCGTTTTGTAAGGCTCGAGTTGAACTTGCCTGAATGGTTGGTCCATCGGCTAAAGGGTCACTAAAGGGTAACCCTATTTCAATCATATCCACCCCTGCTTGTTCCAATTGTTCTATAATTTTGACGGTGTCATTTATTTGAGGGTATCCCGCTGTAAAATAGATGGATAATAATTTACGTTCCTGTTGTAGTCTTGTCTGAATTCTATTCATAATACGTTTTTGCGTTAGGGATTGAAACCGCTACCATGTAGCGTTGAAAGCCCGACCCTAATCGCCCTAGGCGATTGGGGAAACGCCCAATTTATAAGTTAAAGTATGCTATGTAAGTATTTAAATCTTTGTCACCTCGCCCACTCAAATTGACGACCACCACATCATCTTCCTTAAATTTCCGATCTTTAAAAATGGCTAACGCATGGCTGGTTTCAATAGCAGGAATGATGCCTTCAAGCTTGCTCAATTCTAACCCGGCTTGCATGGCTTTATCGTCTGTAATTGAAATAAATTCTCCTCGACCACTAATAAATAAATGCGCGTGCATAGGACCTACACCTGGATAGTCCAATCCAGCAGAAATCGAGTAAGGTTCGGTAATTTGACCGTCTGGAGTTTGCATTAATAAGGTTTT
>JAESTG010000241.1 GCA_016763715.1 Flavobacteriaceae bacterium | reverse complement strand
ATTAAAGCTGAAGGAATGCAGGCTGGTGTTGCTTTAAATCCACATACTAATATTTCGCTGCTTGCTGATGTTATTAACGATATTGACCTAGTATGCCTTATGAGCGTAAACCCAGGTTTTGGAGGTCAGAGTTTTATCGAAAATACTTTTGACAAGGTTAAGGCTTTAAAACAACTCATTCAAGACAAAGGAGCTTCCACAAAAATTGAAATTGACGGTGGAGTTACGAACAAAAACGCAGTACAATTGAAAGAAGCTGGAGCAGATGTATTAGTTGCCGGAAGCTATGTTTTTAAAGCCGATAACCCTTTACAAACCATTGCTGGGCTTAAAGCAATGACAAAATAGGGTGTTACTTTGTGATATAGGATTTCAATAGGAAAACTGCCTTTACAATACTTCTAAAAGAAAGCGTAATTGCACTCCTTCTGAATACTCTACTAATTAGGTTTTAAGGTCCATAACTACTTCATCCCACATGCCTTCCTTTTTTCAAATATGTCTAAGTAGAAAGAGTAAACGGTCAATAAATGAGTAATTTTAAGAATGCAAAATAACTTCGATGTATTAATTATTGGCGCTGGCCCTATTGGGGTTGCATGTGCGCTTCAGTGCAAAAAAAATGGACTTTCCTATATAGTTTTAGAAAAGGGTGCCTTATGTAATTCTATATATCACTATCCATTAAACATGCAGTTCTTTTCTACTTCAGAAAAATTAGAAATAGATAAGATCCCATTCATTAGTGCCAATCCAAAGCCCAATAGGAATGAAGCTTTGGAATATTATCGAAGAGTAGCCACATCCAATAATCTAAATATCAATTTATTTGAAAAGGTCAATTCAGTAAAAAAACAAGAAGCTATTTTTACAATTTCTTCGGAATTAAATAATTACACCGCACGACATATTATAGTGAGTACTGGCTTTTATGACATTCCAAAATTACTCAATGTACCAGGTGAAAACCTACCAAAAGTGACCCATTACTTTAAAGAAGCTCATCCATACATCATGCAAAAAATAATTGTGGTTGGAGCCAGCAATAGCTCGGTAGATGCAGCCCTTGAAATATGGCGTAAAGGTGGCGATGTAACTATGGTTATACGAGGACCACAAATTGGGAATCGCGTAAAATACTGGGTACGGCCAGATATTGACAATCGTATAAAAGAAGGAAGCATCAAAGCTATTTTTAATGCCGAAATCACCGAAATAAGGCTCACAGAAGTTACCATCAAAACACCTAATGGTGAGCAAATATTAGACAATGATTTTGTTGTGGCACTAACTGGCTACACACCAAATTTTGAATTCTTAGTGTCTTTGGGAGTTCACCTTTCAGAAGAAAAGATGATACCTCAATATGATGAGAAAACGATGGAAAGTAATATTAAAGGGCTTTTTCTAGCTGGTGTAATTTGCGGAGGAACTGAAACTCATAAATGGTTTATTGAAAACTCAAGAATACACGCCAAAATGATTGTTGACGCTATCATTTCCAACTAATAACCAGCATACTTAAAATTTAGTAACTTTTGAGTGTAATCATACAATTTCGGAAAGTGTGATTTAAAATCTTTAGGTGACTCCATAAAATACTCCGCCAAAACTGCCATAAATTCATACTGATTGGTAAATGCATAAGCCCTGAAATAACGGGTTTCATCCAATTTATCTTTAACTTCTTGTTGCGTCAGTTGCTTCAGTATATTCTGAAATTGTTTCGCAAATCGGGTTGAATCTATATCCCTACTTTTTCTCGCTTCCAATTGCATGGCATGCATAAATTCATGAATACCTAAATTACGATTGTCATTGGTAATTTGATATCCTTTCTCAAAATCTTTCCATGGCAAAACCAACGCTTTTCCATGTGGATTAAATTCTCCTTTGTGATGGGCATCATTAATTTTACTGTAAAACTCGCCAGGGTAAATTAGTATATGCTCAATAAGGCCATAATCATAATTTTTACGACCAAAACTAAGCATACAACCAATAGAAGCCACAAGAACTTTAATTCGATCATTGATTTCTACCCCATCCCTTCCTATGAATTTTTTTTTCAGAAATAAATGTTACCACTCTATGTTGAAATTGGCGTTTTTCACGTCGTGAAAGCTTTGGATAGAAAGCAAATTCACGCTCCAAAATAGACTGCTGTTCTGCGGTTAACTTTTTGTAAACAAAATAATGTCGGTAAAGTGGCCGGTCAAATTTACTAGCATACCAACTTTCAAATACTCGAAATAGAAAAAAGGCAAAACCTAAAAAGACAATAGTATAGGCATAAGGTGCCAGCCAAGCGGTACTCTCATCAGGTTGAAAAAATAGCATTGTTCAGATTTAGGAAGAGTAAGGTAATAATTATTTACAACACCCTTATTTTTACTGTATTAAACGCCAAATAACATTCATTTATTACCTTCTTGATAAGATGGAAAGTAAATACCAAAAAAGCAACATTAAGGAAGCGAACAAAGCAAGTGAAGCACCTACATACTGATCGTTATCATATTTGTGAACCATATTCGAAGTTTGGTACAAAATAGAACCAGAAGCCAGCACGACCATTCCCACGCTAAACCACAATCCTAAATCAAAGCCAAACAACAATCCAGCAACGATGAGACCTAGTGCAATAAAGAAACCAACCGCCAAGGCAGATTTCATAAAAGAAAAATCTTTCTTAGTCAATAGAACAATCGCAGAGAGTCCAGAGAATAAAGACAGCGTCATAATGGCCGCCTGATTGATAATGGACATACCACCCTCTCCAGCGTACATCATTGCCATAAAAATGAGGGGAATAAATATAAATGCCTCGGCCACTACAAATAGCACCAATGCCAAGTATTGTTTACTCTTATCATGGGATTTCAATGCCATACGCTCCGCATACGAAGTCACAATCATAAAACCAATGAGCATGAATAACCACAACCTTCCTTGGGTTAAGGAAAGAGCAAGCTCCAACACAGCAGGAATTTGAAAGAAAATCATTTCAACTAAAATAAAAAGCAACACGGACAAAGCCAAATGTGTATAGGTTTGGCGATAAAAAGCTGCTCTTGCTGCAGTATTCTCTGTTTGTATAGCTACTGGGGTTTCTTTAAACTCTTCCATAAAATTGATTATTTTAAAATTAGTTGAGAAGTTTCAATTTACAATTAGTTTTTGGTGCTATCTCCTTTGAAATGTTGTGTATTATTTTTAAACAAGACATTAAACGTTGTCAAACTTCCATAGCAACGTGTGATATATTGTTGCAAATCAACTTTATCTTGATCTTCAATATACTTACTAGAATTTATCTTTTGTTCCATAACCCGAAGGCGATCTCGCAACATACAATTTTATGAAAAAAGGTGTCGATAGGAATTTCTTTATTAGATAGGCTAGAATCCTTTGGTTGTAAAACCAAGGTTCCTCCTTTGTATTTATCTGCCACAGGCACAACCTCACTTGCATCACTCCATTTCTTCAAAATATCACTTAGGCTTTTCTCAACATCATAGAAACTTACCGTGTCCAAATCATCATCTGAAGCTTCGATGACATCAAAATCATCATCAACAGCAATAGTTTCTAATCCATTTTCAATAAAAGTCACCCAATACATTCTTGAGTCTACATTAGTAACTACCCCTTTCCCATGTTTAGGGTGATCAATTCGAGAGCCTATTCCTAATATTTTTTTCATGATATCATTTTTTTGAAATGTAAAAATATAAAGTTTCTTTGTCCCACGAAAGGTTTATATGATCATTCATTTATTTTACTTTTTAAATTATGTATCTTCGCATTCCAATTATAAACAACGCATCATGAGCTTATCGGAGCAGATAATGGAGGCAATGAAAACTGCCATGAAATCGAAGGATACTTTGTCTTTACAAGCCTTACTCTCGGTAAAAGCGGCTATACTTTTAGCTCAAACTGAAAGTGGCGCTAAACAGACTTTATCTGAAACTGAAGAGTTGAAGCTTTTACAAAAACTGGTAAAGCAACGAAAGGATAGCGCCGTTATATTCTCTGAACAAGGAAGAACAGATTTGGCCGACCCAGAAATTGCCGAAGCTAAAGTAATTGAGGCTTTTCTTCCAGAGCAAATGAGTGAAGAAGAAGTTGCAAAAATAATTGATGAGATTATTGCTCAAACTGGAGCAGCTTCCATGAAAGACATGGGAAAAGTAATGGGAATGGCCAACGGGAAATTAGCTGGAAAAGCTGATGGAAAGACAATTTCTACCATTATAAAGCAACGCCTTTCATAATAAAACAATACTGGCCGCGTAGTTCAACTGAATAGAATATCAGATTTCGGCTCTGAGGGTTGGGGGTTTGAATCCCTCCGCGGTCACTACTAAAAAATCTCAACTATTTGTAAATTATATAGTTGAGATTTTTTATTGTCATTTTTACTTACAATTGGTACGATAAATGGCACAACAATGCATTTAAAACACTTTTTGTACACCATATAAGTTTGAAAAAAGCTTGTTCAATAAATTAGTCGCAATCTCTTATCTCACAGTAGTAGGATGCTTTATCTATGTAGACTTGTATATTTACCTTTCTTCCCTTTATCCAGTCCTTTACATATTGCGCGTGCGACAATCTCACCACCAACAGTCAATTTTCTAAATTCTGTTATTAATAAGTGTATATCTCGAACATCTTTAGTCGCAATCCACCTATGTTGGTATTCCATTCCTCCTACACCTTTATAAACCCCGTCATAAAGACCAAGTTTACCATATACGGTTAGCGTGTCGCCTGCTTTATAAACTATGCCGTCCTGCCCTCTATACTCTTCTTTTCTTTTTCTTTTAGCTTCTTTTCTCGCTTCCATTTCTGCCTTCCTTCTTTCGTAGGAATCGTTTTGTGATATTGATGGGATTGAAAATAAAATTATTAAAACAAAAATGAACTTCTTCATATGGTTTATTCTATTAGCGAGTAAAATAGAGTTAAAATTATATAAATCAAAAAGAAAAATCTCGTTTTATTTCAAATTAGATGAATCCGAGAATAATTGATAAACATTAGCACCCTAAAACCATTAGGCGCTCAATAACTTGAATATCAACATTTCTCCCTTCTGCAATTTCTCGCATTAGTTTACTGTAACGCTTGGTGGGTTTGCCCTTATAGTGTTTTTTGAAATACTTTTTATAAAGTTGTCTGTAATTCTTATCGAGGTCGAAATACGCCCCTCCGCGGTCACGAATAAAAGTCCACTAAATATATTTAGTGGACTTTTTTAGTATCTGAAATTATGAGAAACTTTGTCTTGTTAGTTTATTTTGCCTTATGAAATTTCGTTTCCTTTAAGGATCCATCTTTATTATAGTAATTCCATTTCCCCAATTTCTGTCCATCTTTATACTCTCCAATGGATTCAAGTTTACCAATAGCCGTGTGATACTTCCAAAGACCATTTAATTTACCATTGGTATAATAACCTATAGATTTCAATTTTCCATTTTCAAAATACTCTGTCCATTTACCATCAGGCTTTCCATCTTCATAACTTCTAGCAAACTTCAACTGTCCATTCTGATAATAAGCCTCTGTTTCTTGCACCTCTCCTTCTAAAACTTGAGTAACAACTTTTACTTCCTTTTCTACTGGTACAACAGTAATTTCTTCTTTAACAGCAGCAGCAATTTTCGCAGCCTCCAATCGAACAGCTCCTTTCCTTGCTTCTTCTTCCTTGGCAGCAATACGTGCAACTTCTTTCTTAGCGACTTCCAATTTAATTGCCTCAAGTCGTGCAGTCTCATCTCTAATTTCTTCATCCTTGGCGGCAGCAATTCTTGCAGCTTCTAGTTTTTGAGCTTCTTTTTTAGTTTCTGCATCAATCGCGGCTAATCGGGTAGCATCTTTCTTCGCAGCCTCTATTATTTTAGCGGCTTCCTCCATAACTGCCTTTCTCATAGCAGCATCAACCCTTGCGGCTTCTCTCTTGGCAGCTTCAATCTTAGCCTCTTTGTTAATAGCAGTGAGTCGTGCAGTCTCAAGTTTCGCAGCTTCTATTTTAGCTGCTTCAACTCTGGCTGTCTCCAACTTAGCCTCCTCCAATCGGACAGCTTCTATTTTAAGTTGCTCTTGTCTGGCAGCAGCAATTTTAGCAGCCTCCAACTTAGCAGCTTCTTCCATAACGGCTTTTCTCATAGCGGCATCAATCTTCTCAGCTTCCTTTCTTGCTTCTTCATCCTTGACAGCAGCAATTAGCGCAGCCTCTTTTTTAGCAACTTCCAATTTAGCCTCCTCCAATTTAGCCACTTCTTTTCTAAGTTCATCTTCTTTAACAGCTGCAATTCTAGCAGCCTCTTTCCTAGCTGCAGTCTCCAACTTAGCTTCTTCCAATTTAAATGCTTCCTTTCTTGCTATCTCATCTTTAACTATTGCAATTCTAGCAGCTTCTTTTTTAGCAGCTTCAAGTTTGGCTATTTCTCTTAATGCTTCTTCTCTCAATGTAGCTTCCTTCAAAGCAGCCACTTTTAATTCAGCCTCTTTTGCTGCAGCTTCTCTTAAAGCAGTTTCTCTTTGTAAAGCTTCTCGCAAAACAGTTTCTCTTTGTAAAGCTTCTTTTAGTGCTACTTCTCTGAGTACGGCTTCTTTTTTAGCAGCCTCAACTAAGGCAATCTCCCGTTCCTTTGCTTCTCGTAACGCAATTTCATTGAGTGCAGCTTCCCTTAGCGCAGCTTCCTTAAGCGCAGTTTCTCTAATTGCGGCCTCTTTTAAAGCCGCTTCTTTTAGTGCAGCTTCTTCTAAGGCAACCTTCTCCCTTGTAGCTGCAACCCTTACCGCTTCTTTCTTCACAGCCTTTATTTTTGCTGCTTCAATTATTGCGGCTTCTTTTAATGCAGCTTCTCTAGCTGCCGCTTCTCTTAATTCAATTTCCTTTTGAGCGGCCTCTTTAATTGCTGCTTCTTTTAGCACAGTAGCTCTTAGAGTTTCTTCTTTTAGTGCTGCTTCCTTTCTAGCAGCTTCCCTTAGAGCCACTTCCTTAAGCACAGCTTCTTCCCTTGCTACTGCTTCTTTTTGAGCTGCAACACTTTCTGCTTCTTTTTTTGCTGCTATTAATCTTGCTGCCTCGGCTATTCCAGCCTCTTTCAAAGCAGCTTCCTTTAATGCTGTCTCTCTAATTGCAGCCTCTTTTAAAGCCGTTTCTTTTAGTGCAGTCTCCTTTAGTGCCGCCTCTCTAATTGCAGCTTCTCTTAATTCAATTTCTTTTTGAGCGGCCTCTTTAATTGCTGCTTCTTTTAGCACAGTAGCTCTTAAGGCTTCTTCTTTTAGTGCGGTTTCTTTTCTAACAGCTTCCTTTAAGGTTGCTACTTCCTTGACTTTAGCAATCCGGATAGCTTCTTTCTTGGCAGCTTCTATCCTTAGTGTCTCTACTCGTGAAGCTTCTTTCGAGACAATCTCTTTAAGTTGTGCCTCTTTCAAAGCCACTTCTTTAAGTGCAGCTTCTTTTAATGCGGCTTCCCTTAATACTTCCTCTCGCAACGCAGCTTCTCGTAATGCAATTTCTTTTTTGGCTGCTTCTTTAATCGCTGCTTCCTTTAGTGTCGCCTCTTTTAGCGTTTCCTCCTTTAATTTAGCTTCTTTCAATGCAGCTTCTTTCTTGGCGGCTTTTTCTTTTGCAGCGGAAATTCTAGCTGTCTCTAATCGGACGGTCTCCAATCGGACGGATTCTAATCGAGCAGCTTCTTTCAATGCGGCTTCTTTCTTAGCAGCTTCCTTTATGGCAACCTCTTTTAACTTTGCCTCTCTAACTGCGGCTTCTTTCAACGAGTTTTCTCGTTGTGCAGCTTCCTTTAAAGCAACTTCCTTCTTTGCCGATTCCTTCAAGGCAGTTTCCTTCAACTGAGCCTCATTTAATGCTGCTGCAATTAATTCAGCCTCTTTTTTAGCAGCTTCTTTTAATGCCTCTTCCTTTGTAGCTACATCCTTAATAGCATTTTCCTTTAAAGCCGCTACCTTATTGGCAGCTTCATTATTCATCTTAATAATCGCTTCTAACTTCTTGACTTTCGCTAAACGACCTTCTAATTCCTTTTTTAGATAATTTGCAAATGCTTCTTCATTTTCTAATGCTTCCTCTTTGGCCTTTAACTTATTGACAAGGTTTGGGTCACCGTCTATATTCACCGTTTGGACAAAGTCATCCTTTTTGGTAAAATCATTACGAGAAGAAATTACTTCTTCTTTGTCGGCATATCCATTTCCCCTCTGAACTTTAGCCGTTCGATTATAATCCACGCCATCAATAAGAACCTTAGAAACAGGTTCAACCTGAGCAATCTGTATTTCATTATCACGCCCTATAAGTGAATTACCGTTTCGCTGTTCGTAAACACCATCTTCCGTCCTACTCAATTGCCCAACTTTATCGAAGTATTTCCAAGAGCCTGTTTTCGCACCGTTTGAATAATAGCCAACCGATTCCAGTTCCCCATTGTTATGATAGTATTTCCACT
>JAESTG010000240.1 GCA_016763715.1 Flavobacteriaceae bacterium | reverse complement strand
GTAATACTCTTTTATGAGTGGTGTTGTGATATTTTCAATACCGCTATGTCCTTTGGACTCTAAATAATGAAAAAACTCCTTTAAATGATTTGGAAGATTATACACCGTCGAAGGAGCATAACCAAGAACATCCAACCAGTTCTTGTAACTGGCTAGGAGGGTTATAAATGATTCGCTTCTAAGTGGTAATTTCTTCATTTTTTTTCTAGACCTATCTTATGTTTTGATTTTTGTGGCGAACCCCTCGCTACTTTCTCATTATCAGCTTTTTAGGTTCGTCATTATGCTAGTGGCGAACCTGTGGCGAACTGGCGCAGGCGAATCGCCTGTGATAAACAAAAAATTATGCCTTTTCTGATTGGGTTTCTAGTTTATCTAAACATAAGCTGAGTGCTTTATCTATGGTATTTTCTAAGTCTCTAAATTCATCTACGTCTACAATCTCATAATTAAAGGAATCATTTCTGTTCCCTTTTTGTTTTACGATATAGCCCTCCTGTAATAATAAATGATGGTATCTACGAAGTGTAGATTCTGCAATACGTAAATCCTTTCTGATTTGTTTATTTGAAAATACGGTCTCCTTATTTTTTTCTAAATATGTTTTTAAGTTTTCTAAGTAGTTTCTTGTTGCTCCGTTAAGGGAATCTGATTTTCTAAGCAGTACCGATTTTAATAAGTTGTTGGCTTGTTTAATATCCTCCAAAGTGGTTTCGATATATTCTTCTCCTGTCTGCTCACAGAATTTTGATTCTCTTTGGTGCTGATGATAAAAAGTTAGGGCTTCAATGAATTGTAAATAATGGCTATTAGTTCTTCGTGGTTTAAATACCGATTTTGGAAGTATTAAATATTCAGCATAAGGGTTGCGCACCGTAACCATACTTAAACATCGCTGTGCATTGTTAAGGAGGTTTATCGCATAGGTTTCATCTTCATAATTTAATTTGCCTGCGGAGGCTCTCCGCTGGAAATTCATAATACGTTCGTCCTGCTGTTCACTTTCATCTATGTAAAGTAAAAAACTACGATTAGAATTATCTTCATAGAGATTTTCTTTGGTGGTACATCCCGATACGCAGACTGGACCCTCAACAGTAAGACTCTTTGTTTTTCCTTGTCCGCCAATTCCTTTTTGTACTACGGATTTGGTAATCCGTTTTTTGGTTTGTAATTCCCGAAGCGGATACAGTACCTCTTCTGCTCCGTCCAAGTCTTCAATAAGAATTAATTTGTTTTTAAGCTCGTTTCTTTTGAAATAGTAAAAAGCATTTGCGGACAAAACGGTAATCTCAATTTTGTCTTCTTCGGGAATCAGTTCTGCAACTTTACTTTGAAGATGTGTTTTTCCAACACCACTAGAACCAAAAGAAATACAATGAAGTGGATTGTTGGTTTTTCGAGAGGTAAATATTAAATACATTAACAGTCGGTTTCCGACTTCGCCGATAACACCACTTGCACCAATCAGCTTATTTGTTTTTTCTAAAAGGTTTTTAGATTTTAAAAAATCCATTGCTGAACGACGTTCTTTTTTATTCAGCAAATATTCTTCTGCTTCCTCATCTTCTTCTTTATCCAATAAATCAATTCTGTATTTTTCAAGGAGATTTATAAGCTCCTGTAAACTGCGTCTAATAGTAGAAGTTCCTACCTCTAAATATTCAGCTAGTTTTCTAACAAACTTTTCTACGCCATTACTATTATACAAATCAATGTTATGACGTAGTGCGTGAAATTCATCCTCTAGGGTATTTACCTTTAAAGTAACACGCATCCTATCAAGTCCTATTACTGATAACCCTCCAAGAATATGAAACTCTAGTACCTCCGTTTGGTAGATAAAATGATTTATATTTGAAGTGTTGAATAGACTCATTTTTTACGAATTTAGGCATTAGATGTATTTATACACATAATTAAATTCAAATATATATCTTAATGCACATATAAACAAATTAATATATGTGTATTTTGCTATTTCAAATGTTTTGACCTACATTTGGCGTTAAATAGATAGAACTCATGAGTGAAATACAGCAGAACTTAGCCAAGAACCTTAAAGAAATACGCAAAGAAAAAGGACTGCATCAGTCACAAATAGCTAAGAAGTCGGGTGTTATAGCTTCTACCTACTCCCGAATAGAAACCTGCAATGTCAGTCCTAATCTAACCACTCTCATTTCTATAGCTGAAGCTTTAGAAGTTCCTATGGCAGAACTCTTTAAACGAACAGAACTCAAGGACAAAACCTTGATTCAAAAACTTGAAATGATAAACGGTTTGTCGGAATACAATAGAAGTGTGGTGGAGATACTACTAGACTCCATTATTGAAAAGGATAAACTCGAAAAATCGCAGGAAGTGAAAATGAAAAGTCGTTTGGCGGAACTTGACCGAGTGCGTAAAAAGTCCTAATTAAACTAAAGACTTAATATAGGTTATATATTGACCAACGGTTCTAATTTTATATGCTATAGCATCTTCAATCTGAATATCAAATTCTTTCTCAACTTCCATTACTAACTCTACTAAGTCAAGTTCATCGGCGCCAAGGTCACTAACTAAATTCGAATCAAAACTAACTTCGCCTTCTAATAAACCTAATTTATTAATGATAATTTTTATTATCTTCTTTTCTAAAGAAGGTCTTTGTAATGTCTTATTAGGATAAGTCATTATTTTAGGTTTATCTATAATAATTCCAGACTTGGTCACTATCCTTTGGGTATTAGAAGTATTAAATAAATTATTTTCATTATAACTAATTCCAAAGTTTCTCGGGACTAAGCCTCTCATAATCCAACCTATATATCGTACATTTTGGTCGGAAAAGACGACAGGAATCATACTCGGATTAGGATGAGATTTAACTCGATTGTAAGGCCTAACAAAGTCCAAAACATCGAAAGGGTCTCTCATAAATTGTTGTTTAATTTCTTCTGTAGTTGTAATTATTGAAGATGATAGTATAGTGTCGCCAGTAACTTTTTGAAGAGGCTCTAAGTTTAGTTTTATATCTCTTAAATTAGAAATAACTTGTTGTTTGGAATGTGACACTTCAAAAGCAGAAGGACAGTAGTAAATATGTTCAGAAAGTTTTTCAACAGAACTTTCCATTTTTTTATTTGCTCTGATAGTGCATTAATAGATTTTGTGTGACGAACCCCACTTACATGTGTATATGCTACTCCAAAAACGGAAAGTAATGTACCTATCCCTGCTACCATATTTATTGTTTAGTTAACTGTTTTTAAAATAGATGACAAATTTTCTCTAAGAGTCACAGTTATTTATAAAAGCACAACTTAAGGTTAAATAAATTAATAGACAATAGGAAAAACCTGTTTTTTTAAGTGGTCAAAATAGCATAATGGAAAGAACAAATAATTAGCTCGAAGACCTACTAGGTCTTTTAATTACTCCTTAAACTCTTCAAAGAATTCAGATAGACTCATTTTGTGTGCATCCAAAATGCGAAGCAAACTTGTAAAGGTAAAGTTCGTGCCAGTTTCCATCCTCCAGTATTGCATCCGCCTAATCCCCTTATCAATAGCAAAATTTTCATAGGATGTGTATCCTTTCTCAATTCTCATTTCCTTTAATTTCTTAGCAACTTGCTCCGCTCGTGGGTCAAGTTGTTTTTTAACAGGAGTCTTTTTAGCCATTGTTTTTACGGAATTAATTACCCCACAAAAATGGCTTTTCTACCTATTTTAAATTACCACAAACAAAGTACCACATATATAAACATATTCATTATGTTTGCTACTATTAATCCTTAATCAAATAGAAATGAAGCCAATAGTAATTGCCCTAGTTTTGTTATTTAACAGTATTGGATATGCTCAATACAACACCTCTCCAACAGACACAGACCCTCCACAAATTTTAAGCGATGGTACTTATTATGCCACCTATCCAACACATTTATTTGTAGAAAACAGGCATTTTATTGGTCAAGGTATCCCGTCTACTACATTTACTGATGGGTTTTTAACGGTATATGATGAAAATTTATCACTTGAAACTGCTGTTGAAATTCCTAACTATAATGGTCCACCATCACAAAGTAGTCACTCTGCTGTACTGGACGAGCGTATGGGATATCAAAATGGAAATCTGTATTTCTTTG
>JAESTG010000239.1 GCA_016763715.1 Flavobacteriaceae bacterium | reverse complement strand
CCTATTGTAAAAATAACAACTACTGATTCCATCGTAAATGAACCCAAAATAATAGCTCATTGGAATTATACTGACTCCATTGCTAATTTTAAAAACACCATTGGGATTGAATTGAGAGGGAATAGCGCATTAAAATATCCTAAGAAATCCTACGATATTGAAATTAGAAACGACAGTCTTCCAAAAGTATCGATTGATATTCAACTAAGCGAGCTACGTAAAGATGATGATTGGATTTTGAATAGTCTCTTTAACGAACCTCTTAAATTGAGATCTTATTTTTCGACCAAGCTATGGCTTGATGTACATAAACCCAGTTACTTGGATCAAAACCCTAAGGCAAAAAGCAGTAATGACTTAGTATTTGTTGAAGTCTTTTTAAACGAATCTTATAAGGGTCTCTATCTACTTTCTGAACCAGTAGACAGAAAACAACTGCAACTGAAAAAAATGAAAGCCGACACGGTTTATGGTGAGCTTTTCAAAGCCAATCGCGCTGCAGCCGCCACCACTTTTAAAAATGCCCCAACTTTCAATAACGCTTTTCCCACATGGGGTGGCTTTCAGATGAAGTATCCTTATGAAAACTATGAGGCACATTGGGGAAACATATACCAATTTGTCTCTCTCATCTCTACGGAAGAAGATGAAAAATTTATTGCACAAATTGAACAACACTTAGACATAGAAAACGCCGTCGACTACTTCTTATTTACGAATCTATTGCGAGCCACCGATAATTTAGGGAAAAACTACTTTTTAGCTCGATATACTCAAGACACTCCCTACTTTTTTGTTCCTTGGGATTTGGATGGGATTCTTGGATGTATTCAAGATGCGAAACGTATTGAAACGACCAATGACATAATGAGCAATTCGCTCTTTGACAGGCTACTATCAGCCAATCCTTCCAATTATAGAGGCAAACTAAAAGTACGCTGGGAACAACTTAGAACCAACGATTATAGCAACGAAGCCCTCATAAAGAGGTTAGAAGACACGTATACCTTCTTAGAAGATCACAATTTGTATGAACGGGATAACTTGGTATGGCCAAGAGCTAGTAAGCCTGAAACAGATCTTATCTACTTAAAAAGTTGGATGGAAAAACGATTACAATTTTTAGATCGTTTCTTTGCTGGGTTTGAATAATTTACGCCTTCTATTTTCCTTTTAAAGAAACCCCCTTCGTTTACTCTATGTCTGGTAATTTTAAGATCATCCCTTTTCCTAGGCTCAAACCATCAACATGTCCAGCTATTTTGTTGTCCATTGTTTTTACGTGTATGTGCAAATTGGTCGTATGATGTGTGAATATGTTATGATGTGAATTGGAATAAAAGCCTAGCATTTTCACTTGTTTATTCTCTATGGTTCCGTTAAGTCCCGAACTTTTATGTTTTTCATGAGAATGTTCCATATCGCCATCTTTCCAGTTAATTACATGCCAATCGAATGAACTTGGGGTTCCTTCTATTAAAAAAGGAAATGGCTCATCCACATTTATTTGATTTTCCTTAGCTGCTTGTTCAATGTAAATCTCCAATTGCTCATAAGTCATAACACTATCTGGAATTTTAATTGTGTTCCATTTGCTAACAGATGCATAAACAAAAAGTGTTGCTTTTTTGTTAAATGAAGTATCAAAAACCAAAGAGCTATCAATAACCATTGTATTTAATGGCTTACTGTCAAATATTTGGATTTCACCTTTTAGATTCTCAATGGCACCAAGCGCATAAAAATGTTCCCTATTTTCAAAGTCCAGCAAATTAGCTTTTTCAGACAAGTCCCCTTTATGCATCATGTTTTTTAAAGCCCCCCTATATTCCACTTTAAATTTGCTACTCTCTTTACTTCCTGTCCCACATGATGTAATTAAAATTACTATTAGGAGCACTTTTACATATTTCATAATCTTTATTTTTAATGTGATTCAATGTTATGAGTAATTTCTTAATATTTAGTTTAAAACTAAATAGATTTTATAAGACCTATATCCTCTAATGATTGTTTCAATTGGGTTTGATCTTCCCAAAACCGATTCTTAATTTTTTGCATTATTAAATCAAATTCAGGATGATTTTTCAAGGGTTTCATTATCTCAATAAACCAAGCGCGTTGTTAAGCCATCTGAGTCAAGCTGCTTACCCAGTATATATCATTCATATCTTTGTGTTGTTTGCAGGTGCATGGATTATTTTACCTTTAAATATTCATCCTTTACTCAAATTTATAGGTATTACACTATTTACTTTTCTCGTTTGTTTTCTAATTTATGAATTTATACTCAGGCGGATTCATATTTTAAGACCTTTATTTGGACTAAAAAGGGAATTTAATACTAAAGAAAAAAGTTGAGGAGCTATCGAAAACTGTTGAACTAAACCAAAAAGATATTTATATTGGATTAATTATGGAATTAAATACAATGAACAAAACAAAACGAATACTCAGAATAATATTTATTATTGTAAGCATAACCTCTTTGTTCTACGTACCATGGATTTTGGTAAAGGCTTGGATATTACCACTACCTGATACGGTTCAAGAACAAGTAAATGAAGCAATTGGTCATGGATTTGATGGGATTATTGTTTACGTAGACCAAGCTGGGAAGCCACCAGAATTTTATACCGCAGGCTGGCATGACCGAAAAAATAAAATACCTGCCAATCCACAAGCCTTATTCAAGATTGCCAGTATTAGCAAGCTATATGTTGCTGTTGCTACCGCAAAATTAGTCAAAGACGGACGTTTATCTTTGGATAAAACACTTGCTGATTACTTTCCAGAACTAATAGGAAGAATTGAAAATTCAGACAAAATAACCTTGAAGTTAATGTTGCAACATCGGAGTGGCATTCCTAATTTTGTAGACCATCCTGATTATTGGAAAAAACCACCAAAAAACAGACAAGAAACACTAGAATACGCACTGGATTTATCAGCTGACTTTGAACCAGGTGAAGATTATGGCTACTCAAATACGAATTATATGTTGATTTCTGACCTCCTAGATAAAGTGCTGGGTTATAGCCATCGACAATATATAATGGAGGAAATTTTGATACCTCTCAAACTCAACAATACGTTCGGTTCACTTCATGAAGTGGATATAGACGATGTGATGAGCGGATATTACGTTGGAATTGAAGACGACCTAAAGACTGAATCTTCAGGCTTAATGCTAGCTACAGCAGAGGATGTGGGTACATTCTTGAGAGCATTAAACAATGGTTCAGTATTTAATGAGGGGGAACAGAAAATCTATTCTTCAATTTACGTGTACGAACATACAGGTTTGATTGCTGGTTATCAGAGCATTGCAAAATACCACAAAGACATAGACACGATTGTTATTCAATTTAATAATACAACTAATTTTGATGGATATGACTGGAGTTTAGCGGAAATCATATATAGTCGTATTGTAAAAATAGTGAGAAGTGAAAAAAATTTATAGCAAATAACTGTAGTGAAAAACATAGTGAATAAAGACTTTCCGAGAGGTTTATATTTATCTGTAAAGACTGACAGATTTTTATTTACAGGGTTATTAAAATTTCAAAAATCTCTATGTATAACATATACTATAGAAGAATAAACAATCCCTAAAATGGATAGAACAACCCAAATATAGTGATGCCCACAAAATTAAACGGGGAAGAAGTATGTGGGTTTACAAAAACAAAAATCTCACAAAAAACTGAATTACAGCTTCTTATGAAATTTTAAAGTTGGCCCACTAGTTGCATTTATTCCATTATACATGGATAGAGATAAATTCCCTGTTTATAGGATTTCCTTTCTATGTGAAGGAAAATTCAATTCGCACAGTTGCGCAAATTGAAAAATCAACTTACGGGCAACAACTGGTACAATCTCCACAACACGAACTGTTTAAATAGTGTAAAGAGTCGTTGGTTTAGCAATTTAAAACATAATTATATGTGTTGTCGTGCAACGTTCCTATCTCGTATTTTATTCTTTATCCTCGATTTTCGGAATCGGTCTATATGTATAAGATTTTTGAATAATTTTCCAACTTCCTTCATATTTCAATAATAAAAAATAGTCTGTGAAAATCCGCCAATTCGGAATTACAATTTCAGCTTTAGCAATCGCAGCGTCTTTTTCGTAGTCAATGGAGATAATTCGTCCTATTCGGTTTGATTTTTCTCCTCCTTTGACATTTGCTACATATTCTTTACCAGAACGTATTCTAATACTGTCATTTACAATAGTGTATAAATTGAAATCAGGATGAAATGCTCGTTTTAGTTTTTCAGGTTCTCCGTTTGCCGTACCATCAATATAGTTCATAAGAGTTTCCGTTATTTGCTGAATTTCGGATTGACTATTTTCTGTTTGGGCACTTATGCTCATTGTTACTGCAAAAACATTAACAAATAGTAACGTTCTAAATAATTTCATTTTGAGTCGATATTAATGATTGTTTACTCTTCAAATGTTACACACCGTTTAGTATAAGAATAGTAGCGGATTAAAAGGCTCTTGCTTTTCAGTT
>JAESTG010000014.1 GCA_016763715.1 Flavobacteriaceae bacterium | reverse complement strand
TATCCAAAATTTCCAAGTCTAATCCTGACATAGTTCCTTCATGGTCAACCGACGTAAGGAAAAGTTCACCCACACCTGCTGACTCGAGAGATTTTGCATATTCCAAAATGTCTTCTTTGATAAATTTGCCTAGCAAATAATTGTAAAGATATTTCTTGCCGAACAACCCTGTCTTCACATCCAATGAGCAAACTATACTTTGACTTCCAAACGTATTGGCAAGCTCAGTTGCGAACCCTTTATCTTCAATAAATTTACTATTTATTGAAACCTTTTCTACACCAATAGATAATAACCTAGAAACACCATCGATTGTCTTGATTCCCCCCCCGTAACAAACAGGCATAAAACATTCATTCGCTATATCGTTTATAAGGCTATAATTAGGCCCGGAATTTTCTCGAGATGCGTCAATATCAAGTATAATTAATTCATCAACTTCCAAATCGCTGAACAACTTAATGGAATTTATTGGATCTCCAATATATTTTCTTTTTTTGAAACGCGTAGTTTTGTATAAACCTCCATTGGAATACAGTAAACAGGGGATAACTCTCTTCAATAACATAGGGACCTACAACAGCGCAAAATTCTGAAGGAGTCTCATACCAAATTTGTGACTCTTCTCCGGATGAAATTGAACACCATATAAATTTTTATTTTGAATCACCGTATCCATCCCAATACAATGTGTAGTCTTTGCAACACAATTTCCGGGGAGGTGGCATTTCACGTAAAAGGAGTGAACAAAATAGAATTTTGCTTCATTGTTAAATCCAATTAGTAATTCGCTTTCCTTCTCTATTGTCAAATAGTTCCAACCCATATGAGGCACCTTAAAATCGGGGTTCCTTGGAATTACTTTGGTTTCCGCGTTAATCCATCCCAGCCCTTTCAACTTACCTTCCTCACTTGATCTTGTCATTAGCTGCATACCTAGACAAATACCTAGAGTAGGTTTTTCCAAATGAAGTGAAGCTTCTTCTATTGTATCCAACAAATCTGCCTTGACCAATTTGTCCATGCCAACATCAAATGATCCAACACCTGGCAAGACTATCTTATCTGCCATTAGAATTTCATTTCGATTCGAGCTAATCATTGCCTCTACGTTAATATGACTAAACATATTTACTAAAGACCCATGATTTCCGACACCATAATCTATGATAACAATCATTATAAGTTTACTTTAAAATTGGACTTTTCAAAATTTGGTGTGTCTTGACAAAAAGACTAGTTTGGACACTTTTACTACAGGCCAACCGAGTATATTCATTCAGTTTAAAAATGATTCAATAGCTATACTGGTCATCGACAAAAATTGGTATTTCTTGGTTACAAATTCCCAATTGACACACACACTAATTTGATTCATTTGATACTAGACTCCTAACTTTCCTATAAACAAAAATGAATCTTACAAATGAAAGGGCACTAAAAATGTATATACCTACTAGAATGTCATTAATCTCGCCAGCTACGAAAAATGAGGTAACTGATATCAAAAAGAAGAAGAATTGGCTTGCTAGCAAATATTTGTGTTGTTTATATACGTATAAAGAGGTTGATGTAGGTATTACCAAAATCATTATAACCATTAATGGAGATAGTCCTCTGATAAAGGAGCCTGAAAGATGCCATTCTTCCCCAAAAGCAACTTTTACGAAAATTGGCCCGACAAAAAAGACAAATAGAGACACCAAAATTCCCAAAACCATCAACTTTTTGGATATGTTCGAAAAACGGTTATAGCTTTCTTTCGTTTTATTCCTTGCTGCATGTGCCAAATCACTTTGGAAAACCTTGCCTACAGCGTTGCAAATAACACTCAGGGGGCTAAGACAGATTTTTAGCACCAATGCATATTGGGCGGCTATTGCAACGCCAAAATATTGTTCAACCATTATTATAGGTAAATGTAATGTCAATCGATTGAGAATTTCAGAAGGCGCGACATAAACTATAAACCTCCATTCCCTTAGTACAATGGGAATACAGTTGACAACTTGTAAATTCTTGAAATCCAGGAAACTGAATGATTTCCAGGAATACCAGATTAAGAAAATAATTGATGAATATATTTGACCTAGCAACAGCCACAATACATCAAGTCGATTAATGATACTTCCGAAGATTACAAAGGCCAAAAAGAACAAATTTGGGACAATTCGAGATAGCATAATTGGTGTTAGTTCACGATATCTTAAATTTATGGCTTCACATAGCTTAATCCCGCCCATTACGAAAATATAGAGAGCAGCAGCAAAATAAAATTCGTAATTAGCTATTCCTAATAAAATTGCCAATATTGCTGAAAATGCCAATAATACAATGGCTGCCCCAAGAATGTAGCTCGAGCTTTCTTCATCAATAACATTAGGGATATTTTTTTCGAGAGATAAAATACTTACTGAGTTGAATATTGCACACGTTGCCAAGAAGACAGAATATGTACCAACGCTATCTTGGCCATATAGTCTCGCCATTAGTATAAAGCTAAACACTCCTAAAAACTGGCCAGTTAAAGAAGATCCAGCCAATTTTGTGCTACGGGAAGAAATACTTTTTAGGATACTGTCTATTACCAATATAGTCTCAGGCCTAGAAAATAGTTTTTAGATCGATTTATTAACAATACTACATTTCTAAGGGCATAATGAATTTTCTCAGGTTATGTACGCCTGAGCTCAAATAGGCTTTTCTCTTAATCCATTTTCCCAGCATTAATTTCCTTTCTGCAATCGTTGGCCCGAATTTTTCTTTCACAAATGATCCCTGCATGCCTGAAATTTCCTCCTCAAAATCCTCCGAATAGCCCAGCTTTGAAACTGCTTCACCAAAGGATATATTTGGAATTCTCCATACATCAGAATAAACATTAGATATCCTGCATTCTAATAGACGACCAAAGAAATATTTATCACTGTCAGGTAGATGCTTGGCTTTTCCCGTATTCTGATTTCCAAACTCGTTAATGGACCATGAACTAAGCCTAGATTCACAATTTTTCCTATATGAATTATGCTTATATTGAAACTCTAATTCTTCTACGGTAACATGAGTATTTCC
>JAESTG010000056.1 GCA_016763715.1 Flavobacteriaceae bacterium | reverse complement strand
TTTATTTTAAAGTTTTCATACAAAACATAAGTTTATATAATAATTCAAAAAGACATACGTTAGAGTGTTGGTCGTTTTAGGAACACCAACCATTACAGTGCATTATTATTAAAATAATATTGCTCTTTTATCGTTAATTACTATATTGCGAACCCAATTTTTTCATATTTGAAACTATGATCTTCAGAAAAAACCTATTATTAAAGCTATTAATTACAGTAGCTTCAGCAACCGTATTAGTAAGTTGTAGTAAATCTAGAGATTACAATGGTAGTTCTAGAGCTACTGGATGGAAGATGAATGCCAAAGAAGGTGGCTTCCAGTACAACCCCAAAGCTAAGGAGCAAGAAACTGGCCCTGGTCTAGTGTTTATTGAGGGAGGTACTTTTACCATGGGTAGAGTACAAGATGACCCTATGCATGATTGGAACAATGCTCCAAATCAACAACATATACAGTCCTTTTATATGGACGAAACAGAGGTGACCAACCTAATGTATTTAGAGTACTTAGATTGGGTGAAACAAGTTTTCCCCCCTAGTGAAGAAAATTATCGTCGTATCTACGAAGGAGTGGTACCAGATACTTTGGTATGGCGAAATCGCTTAGGTTACAACGAAGTAATGACAAACAACTATTTGCGACACCCAGCTTATGCAAACTATCCAGTTGTAGGAGTAAGTTGGATTCAAGCAGTTGAATTTAGTAACTGGCGTAGCGATCGTGTAAACGAATTGATTCTTGAAGAAGAAGGAATAACAGTTAGAAACGCTCGTTTCGACGCTGCTAAAAGCGGAGCTACATTTAGTACTGAAACATATTTAAATGCACCTACCCTAACATACGGCGGAAATGATTCCATCACAAGAGGAGGAAAACGTTCACAGGCTTTATTGAAAAGAAACGAAGACAGCACTAATTTATACATTCAACGAAAAGATGGATTACTATTACCCTCTTATCGCCTTCCTACAGAAGCAGAATGGGAATATGCAGCACTTGGACTCATTGGCTTACGTAGCTATAACGTCTACAGAGGTAGAAAGAAATATCCATGGGACGGAAAATACACTCGTTCTGGACGGCGTAGATCACGTGGTGACCAATTAGCTAACTTTAAACAAGGTGATGGTGATTATGGTGGTATTGCAGGCTGGAGTGATGATGGAGCTGATATTACAGCCGAAATAAAATCTTACGAGCCAAACGATTACGGGCTTTATGATATGGCTGGAAATGTAGCCGAATGGGTTGCTGACGTCTACAGACCTATCGTAGATGATGAATTTAACGACTTTAACTACTATCGAGGAAATATCTATACCAAGAACGCCATTGACGAAACAGGAAAAGTACGAGTAGTTACAGCAGACTCTATCGTTTATGACACATTGAGCAATGGTAGAATCGTTGCTAGAAATCTTCCTGGTGAAATTTTACAAGTACCTGTTGATGAAAATGAAACTTATTTAAGAACCAACTTCTCTACAAGTGATAACCGTGACTATAGAGATGGTGACAAACGCTCAACCCGATACTACCAATCATTTGGAAGTGAAGATGAGGATGAAAAACTTGATGACAACAAACGTATGTATAACTCACCAACACATCGTGTGAGTTCAGTATCCGATAGTTTAGGAGCTAATAGTTTAGACAGACAATACGATAAGTCTTCTGGAAGAACTACACTTGTAAATAACGAAGTACGAGTTTATAAAGGCGGTTCATGGAGAGATCGTGACTACTGGCTAGATCCAGCACAAAGACGTTACTTCCCTCAAGATATGGCAACCGACTATATTGGTTTCCGTTGTGCAATGTCACGAGTAGGATCAAAATCTAAAAAAGGAAAGCGTCCTAGAAATTAACAACAAACGATAGTTTCAAAATATTAGAACCCTCCATAGCTTTATGCCACGGAGGGTTTTTTGTACATTTCATTTACCTTGCATGAAACCTGTCAAGGTTTAAAATTGAAAAAATTGAAAATAGAGCAGCTACATCAACATTTCTTATCAAGTAGTGGTATTTGTACCGATACAAGAAAAATTACTAGAGGATGCCTCTTTTTTGCATTGAAAGGAGATAATTTCGATGGAAATAAATTTACACAAGAAGCTTTGGACAAAGGCGCGTTCAAAGTGGTGATTGATAACCTAAACTACCACAAGAACACAGGTGAAACTATTTTAACAGCCAACGTTCTGCAATTATTACAAAAGCTCGCAGCTTATCACAGAAAACAACTTAACATCCCCATTATCGGACTCACAGGAAGTAATGGAAAAACGACTACCAAAGAACTCATTCACGCTGTATTAAAACAAAAATTTAATACAACAGCCACTATTGGCAATCTGAACAACCATATTGGTGTCCCACTCACCTTATTATCAATGACGTCTGAAACAGAAATAGGCATCGTTGAAATGGGCGCAAACCACCTGAAAGAAATAGCCCAATTATGTAAACTAGCTAATCCTGATTATGGATACGTAACCAACTTCGGAAAAGCACACTTGGAAGGATTTGGAAGTATTGAAGGCGTTATTCAAGGTAAAAGTGAACTGTATAAACATATAAAAGAACATGACAAAAAAGTCTTTGTCAATGCCAACGACCCAAAACAAATAGAACTTACTGAAAGCCTCAACTGCATCACTTTTGGAAATGAGGAACAACAATTTTATATTCAATTAAAAGAGGCT
This sequence comes from Flavobacteriaceae bacterium, assembly GCA_016763715.1. The sequence continues at coordinate 685 of JAESTG010000056.1, read as the reverse complement.
ACCGATAATTTGGTATTGCAATTTGACGGACTAGAAATCAAAAGTCAATTGATTGGTATTTACAACTTTCACAATATCGCTACGGCTATCGCTATGGGCTCCTATTTTGGCGTGCCTTCAGACAGAATAAAGGAGGCAATAGAAGGATATATCCCCGAAATGAACCGATCACAAATAGTAGTGAAAAATGGACACCGAATCATTTTAGATGCGTACAACGCTAACCCTACGAGTATGATGGCAGCCCTTGAAAACTTTCAGCATATGAAAGGAACCAACAAACTCATGATTCTAGGCGATATGTTTGAATTGGGTGACGAATCTGAAAAGGAACATCAGCACATCACTACTTTTCTTGAAAATAATCCCTTCGGAAAAGTATGCGTTGTTGGGAGTCACTTTTTCAAAACCAAAGCAACATCTAAACACATCAAGCAATTTAAAACCTTTAACGATTTAGAAAACAATCTAAAAAAAAACCTTTCACCTCAGTCCTACATACTTATAAAAGGGTCTCGTGGAATGGCATTGGAACGTGTTTTGGAGTTACTGTAATAATTTCCATACTTTTTTATTAATATTGTTTGCGGGAAATAAAAACTACCTTATATTTGCACCCGCCAACACACAGAAATAGTGTTGCAACGGACAAAGCCCTTTAAAAAGGGCGCTTAGCTCAGTTGGT
>JAESTG010000037.1 GCA_016763715.1 Flavobacteriaceae bacterium | reverse complement strand
TATAACTGAAAAAATATTTGGATTGGTATCGGCCAAACGTTTTAAAGATTGGTAACGATCCCTTGCATTCACTAAGTAATACTCGTGAGAAACATTCTCCGTACTGGTATTTTTTGCTCCTACAGTTACTTCCACTGGATCGTGCATAAACCGTTGTGCAATGGCAGAAACTTCCTTCGGCATGGTTGCGCTAAACAACCAAGTACTTTTGTCTTTAGGTGAATGAGACAATATTTCTGTGATGTCTTCATAGAATCCCATGTTGAGCATCTCATCTGCCTCATCGAGCACACAGTATTCAATTTTGGAAATATCGATCATGCCACGACCAATCATATCTTTCATTCGGCCTGGTGTAGCTACAATAATTTGCGCTCCTCTCTTAATTTGTTTTGCCTGATCCTGAATGCTTGCGCCACCATAAATGGCCACTACATTAAGTCCTTTGACGTACTTGCCGTAGTTTTTCATTTCGTTGGCAATTTGCATGCACAACTCACGAGTTGGAGATAAGATTAACCCTTGTGTAGTTCTACTCTCGGCGTTAATTTTCTGAAGCATGGGAAAACCGAAGGCTGCTGTTTTACCAGTTCCAGTTTGTGCTAGGGACACCAAATCGGTATCTCGTTCTAAAAGAATAGGGATTGCTTTTTCTTGAACCTCACTTGGTGTTTCGAAACCTAGGTCGGTAATGGCTCGTAGAAGATTATCTTCCAAGCCCAATTGCTGAAATTTTGACATTGTATGTATTTAAATAATTATCGTGCTAACTAGAAGACGACGACTATAAAACCCAACTGTCTTTCTACAACACTTCCTCACCCTGAGGAATTTGCGGCAAAGGTAGTGTTTATTTTTGAACTATTAATTTTTATTGTATATTATGAATAAACTCCAGTTCTCATTACTCTCAAAATCAATTGTAGATAAGTACAATTATCTAATAATTTTATCTATTACATTTCTCATCCCAGCAGGCTGATAATTATATTCATTCATTTTGGCGATAATCAAATTTCTAAATGTTTCGTAATCAATTCCTTTACAATGGTCTGAAACGAATCTCTTTAATACCATTCTTCCATTAAAATCTTCGTTCCATTTATCAGATTCCAAAGACTCCTTTAACTTATTTCGAATTATTCTCTCCTGATTCTTTAATTGATCAAAACTTAAATGATTGTTGCCTTTATCAACTAATCGAGCAAGACTTGATTCAAATGATTTATGAAAACCAGCCGCATAGCTATCACTGCCTTTCGGACTAAATGATAAACATGTATAGACTTCTTTCTTTACAAAGGAGTTTAGTTCATATTGAAGATGAAAATCTATTACCTTTTCTGCACACACTTTTAAAGAAGATAACACCTCAATCTCAGTTTGAAGTTTCGGAGAATTTAGGCCTATATCCATTAAAACTTGTAAAATATACTTCTCATGAATTAAATAGTTTTCAATATGGTAAACATCCCAATAATATTGATTTGAATTATTATAGTTTTTTTTGGAATCTGAATCTCGATCAACAATTGATACAAATTCTTTTGTAATTATACCTTGATTAAATGCTCTCTGTAAAACTTCTTGTACTTTGGTCACATTGGATTTGCTTCCTGCTGAAATCGAATTAACACTATTCTCAAGTTCTGGAAACAATGTGTTAGTCATCTTTTTATCAAACTCTGAATTTTGGCCTTCAAAAATGATAATCTTGTTATTTTTATCATATAATGAAAATTCACCAATTAAGTCAATTAGTGCCGATTCGGCTTCAGTTTTCAATGATATTTTCCGTAACTGATTTTCCCCATCATTGGATGACTCTGACATATGATAAATACTATAATCTTTATTTCCAGCGACTTCCTTAAGTATAGCATCAGAATGCGTCACTAACCAAACTTGATTATCAAACTCCTTACCAATAGTATCATGATAAAACCTAGGGAGTTGCTTAGCGAATTTTGGGTTGAGATGAAGTTCAGGCTCATCAATTAATATCACTGAATTTTTCAAGGCTTGATTTCTCAGCCTCAAATATGCAAATAACACTTCCTTTTCACCAGAACTAAGCTCTGAAATATCATGTGTTTCTCCCGTCCTCAATTTTACAGGAAACTCTAGTTTACCATCACTAGTTGGTATCATTCCTTGAAATTTTTTGCCAGGAAAAAAATTCTCAAATAATGAGATTAATGAATTATTCAAATTCGAAATTGGTTCTTCTATACTTACACCACTCTCTCTAGAAATCAATGCCTTCACATAGCTAGAAGCTAGTTCAGTTTTAACGTTGTTATATTTGCTTGCATAATTATAAAGTGCGTGACTTTGATATTGACTATTTTCATCGTCAAATTTTAAATTCAAATTTTGGATATTTTCTTTTTGATAATTTCTATGAGCACCGTGATAATCAATTATACCTAATTCCTTTGGGTCAAACGTACTAAATATAACTTCTAGAATTATATTTTCTTCAATCTCAAACTCATTATTTGGCAATACGCTAATTGATGCATGATGTTCATTTTTATCAATCAACTCATCAAATTGTTTCATGTATATATCTGTTTTACTAGCGACTTTTTCTCTGTACATTCTTTGATCTGATGCTAAAGAGCTAGGTATTTCGTCTATTGGATCATGACTAGGGTTTCTCGTATAGGTCTTTCAAAATAGTTTTTCTATTATTCTTTTACCATTTTTTTTTAAATAGATAATTTCTCCGTCTGATAGTAATAGAGTCGCTGAAATAGTAATTGGTAAGTCCTTATCCCTTAATATCTTATCAATATTATATTCGTTACCATTTCTGAGTAGAAATTCATTATACCAACTTTGAATTTCATTATCACTATATCCACCATAAGAGGACTTCAACAACCTAATACAATCAAATATGCAAGATTTGCCTACTCCATTTTGTCCAGCAATTAATACTAAATCGCCTAAGTCCTCCATTTTAACTAATTCAATTGCTCGGAAATTGGTAATTGTCAAATTTTTAAATTTCATTTATATTGGATTTGATAGAAAGTCAAAGTGTTTAGTATAACTAATTTATTTAAAATCAACAAGTTACTTCACTCAAAGACGTCTGGAATTATTGCTATAATATCGGGGAGACGAGTAAATATATAAAATATTAGGAGCCTTTCAAACTCATTCGAGATTTAGTAGACAGAAAGAAGAAATCTATTTATTCAAATATGCCACCAAAGCTCGAATGGCCTTTCCACGGTGGCTAATCTTTCCTTTTTCTTCGGAAGAAATTTCGGCAAAGGTTTCGTCATAGCCATTGGGCTGAAAGATGGGGTCGTAACCAAAACCCTTTTCACCTCGTGCTTGTTCGATAATTTCACCCTCGCAAATACCCGTAAAGAACACTTCCGAAGTATCCAAAGAAAGAGCTATTACCGTTTTAAAATGAGCAGATCGGTCTTCTTTATCTTCCAAATTTTCAAGTAGTTTCGCCATATTGGCTTCTGCATTATTTTCTGAACCCGCATAACGTGCACTATATACGCCTGGCTCACCATTAAGTGCGGTCACCTCCAAACCAGTATCATCGGCAAAACAATTGAGTCCGTAGTTTTTACGTACATAATCAGCCTTAAGTTTGGCATTACCCTCAATGGTAGAAGCAGTTTCTGGAATCTCATCATGACAATTGATATCAGTGAGACTTAGCAATTCAATATGTGATGGCATCAAAGCTTTTACTTCTTTGAGTTTATTGGAATTATGAGTAGCAAAGACAAGTTTCATTTGAGGTGTACGGTATGGGATTTATGATTTGCAAAAATATCAAACTCAAGTAGAGAACGCAAACTAACCATTTACTCGTGATCCTCGTAATAACGCTTTACAATTTTGGCTGCACTTTTAATAGTTTTTTTTGTCCAGTCCAATTCAATCACTTGTTTTTCTTCTTCTGAAAGTTGCCAAACCACATCACTACATTTCATTTTGCCCACTACTTGCTGAAGAATAATAGCGGCAGATACCGAAATATTCAAGCTCTCCGTAAAGCCGTACATGGGGATTTTCAAAAACCCATCTGCTGCTTGCATTACCGTATCACTCACCCCTTCGGTCTCTCTTCCGAAGAAAAAAGCCGATTTTTGAGTGATATCAAAGTCTGCCAATAATTGTGAATCATTATGTGGTGTGGTAGCAATAATTTGATAGCCGTCATTTTTCAATTGAGAGATGCAGTCATCTATTTTGGGGTATCGGTACAAATTTACCCACTTTTGGGCACCCATCGCAATCTCACGATCCATTTTCTTGCCCAAACGTTCTTCCACCACGTGCAAATCCTGTATTCCAAATACATCGCAACTACGCATCACCGCACTGGTATTGTGCATTTGGTACACGTCTTCGGTCACTACGGTAAAATGACGGGTACGCTCCGATAATACTTTCTGAAAAAGAGTTCGGCGTCTTTCGGTGAGGAATGATTTTAAATGTTCGAGAAGTTTGAGGTCCAAATGGTTTGCTTTTCAGCTAAGATAAAAATATTTGGGAGAATTTGATTGCAACGTTAAATAAAGAACTCTTTGAAAACTCTCACTGACTGCAAAAGGTAATTCTATTCCTATTAATCGGCTTTTTTAAATATCTTAGTATCCCAATAATCAATTCAAACTTTTCATGAAAATAGCCGTTCTCAGTGGAGCTGGAATAAGCGCAGAAAGTGGTCTAAATACCTTTAGAGACAGTAATGGTTTGTGGGAAGGTCATGATGTCATGCAAGTGGCCACCCCCGAAGGATTTGCTAGTAACCCCGAATTAGTCCTAGAATTTTACAATCAAAGACGCAGGCAATTATTGGAAGTACAACCCAACGCGGCTCACAATGCGTTGGCAAAACTAGAGCAGGACCACGAAGTGGTAATCATCACACAAAACGTAGACGACTTACATGAACGAGCAGGAAGTACTCGAGTGGTGCATTTACATGGGGAATTGTTAAAAGTGCGCAGTAGCTCTCAAGAAGACCTAATAATGGATTGGAATACCGACCTCAACTTGGGTGATTTATGTGAGCATAATTCGCAGTTACGTCCGCATATTGTTTGGTTTGGTGAAGCTGTCCCCATGATGGATGTAGCCATACAATTGGTGGAAAAATCGGATGTGATTATTATTGTAGGAACCTCTATGCAAGTGTATCCAGCAGCGGGTTTAATTCAGTATGCGCCAGCTCATTCGCAGGTATATTTTGTAGACCCCAACCCTTCGATTTCTTCTTCGGAAAAAATCACGGTATTTGCTGAAAAGGCAACTACAGGTATTCATAAAGTCATTTCAGAAATAAAACAAAATTCTTAACATGACTTCGGAATTATTCACACATATAAATTATGCCAAGGCCTATCGGAAAAACCGTTTAGGTGCCGCCCAATGGGTACTAGAAAATAGAGAAACATTCCCCGAATTATTGGAATATTGTTTTGCTGAAAGCCAAGATGATCTTGCACATAAAGCTACTTGGGTACTAGAATTTGTTTGTTTGGAAGATATGTCACTTTTGTATTCCCATTTTGACCTTTTCTTCGGAAATCTATCGAAGGTGAAGAAAGACCAATCACTTCGACCATTGTCCCATATTTGTGAATTACTGGCTATTGAATATTGTAAAAAACAAGCGCCTGAGATACAGTCTCATTTTTTAGAAATACATAAAACTGAAATGATTGAATGCTCCTTCGATTGGCTCATCACAGACCAAAAAGTAGCATGCCAAGTTAGAGCAATGACTTCTTTGTACTTTTTAGGCACTGAATTTGACTGGATTCACCCAGAATTGCTTCAGATTATTCAACAAAATATTCATACGGGTAGGGGAGCTTATAAGGCACGTGGACGGCATACAATGAAATCCATTAGCCGTTTCAACGACAAAGGCAAAATTTAGGCATAGAGACCTAATCAATTCCGAAGAAATGGAGATTCAAACTATATACTTCCTTCTAATAATAGTATCTTTGCCCTTTTAAAATTCACACCTATGTCTACCAACGCACTACAAGCTATATCACCCATTGACGGCCGTTATGCCTCAAAAACCAAGGAATTAATTCCTTTTTTTTCTGAAGAGGCTTTAATAAAATATCGAGTGCAAATAGAAGTGGAATATTTTATTGCTTTGGTTGAAATACCATTACCGCAATTAAGCAGTTTTGATACAAGGCTTTTCCCAAAATTAAGAAATCTATATCTTGAATTTTCTTCAGAAGATGCCCAACACATCAAAGACACTGAAAAAGTAACCAATCACGATGTAAAAGCGGTGGAGTACTTTATCAAAGAAAAATTTGACAATTTAGGGCTGAATACATACAAAGAATTTATACACTTTGGCTTGACCTCACAGGACATCAATAACACGGCCATCCCACTTTCCCTGAAAGATGCGTTAAACGAAGTATATGTTCCACAATTAATGGAATTAAAAGCAAAATTAAAGGATCTTGCCACCGATTGGGCAGAAATCCCAATGCTTGCTAGAACACATGGACAACCAGCCTCTCCTACCCGTTTAGGGAAAGAAATTGAGGTTTTTGTTGTTCGTATTGAAGAACAGTTTGACTTATTAAACGACATTAAGAGTGCTGCAAAATTTGGTGGTGCCACTGGAAATTTCAACGCACACAAAGTAGCATACCCAAACATAGATTGGAAGGCATTTGCAACTAAATTTGTAAATGAGAAATTATATTTACATCACTCCTTCCCTACGACGCAAATTGAACATTACGATCACATGGCTGCCTTGTTCGATTGCTTAAAGCGTATCAATACTATTTTGATTGATTTGGATCGCGATATCTGGACGTATGTCTCTATGGATTACTTCAAACAAAAAATAAAAGAAGGCGAAATTGGTTCCAGTGCGATGCCACATAAAGTGAACCCTATCGATTTTGAAAACGGTGAAGGAAATTTTGGAATTGCGAATGCTATATTTGAGCATCTTTCAGCAAAACTTCCGATAAGTAGATTGCAACGTGATCTTACAGACAGCACAGTTTTACGAAACATTGGTGTACCCATTGGACATACTATTATAGGATTTCAATCCACCTTAAAAGGATTGAATAAACTCTTATTAAACGAATCAAAATTCGCAGAGGATCTTGAAAAAAACTGGGCCGTTGTTGCCGAAGCCATTCAAACCATTTTACGTCGTGAAGGATATCCAAATCCGTATGAAGCGTTGAAAGGACTTACTAGAACCAATGAAACAATCACAAAAAAATCTATGGGCGATTTCATTGAATCACTGGACATTTCAGAAGAAATAAAAGCAGAAATGCAAGTAATAACCCCATCTAACTATACGGGTATTTAAGAACGATTTCTTTAAACGAAAAAAGGCTTCAAGGATTATTCTTGAAGCCTTTTTAATTTTATAATTAAAGAATATTACATGCTCTGAAAAATGTCTCCAATTCCAGAAAGTTTAGAAATATCTAAATCTCCTCTTTGAACTGAGTTCATTAATTTTAAAATTTGATCGGGTCTCATATCGTCACATAAGAGTCTAAATACGCCAAACCCTTTTTCTTCACTGCTGGCAAAAACAATTACTTCGTCAATTGCATCTTCCTCGCCTAAGTATTTCAACGTTATATGCATTCCGTTGGATTTAATTGAAGACAAAGTTTTATATTTTTCCTGCGCAAGAATCTCTTTTACTATTGCTTTTTCCGCTTTATACTCTTCAACATTTCCATTTTTTACAGGATACGCTACTACGTTTACTTTCTTTACCGAGTTTAATATTGCTTGCTCGTCCTCTGAAAAATTGCTTTGATCACTTTGCAATAGGCTGGTTGCCAAATCAATTTTAAGATATCTGTTATCCTCTTGCTTGTCAACTAAAAAACGTTGCAAGGATTTTTCGTTACTACAACTTGTCAAGGTGAGTAGGCCAATTATTAGGGCCATCATATATTTGATTAGTGTCATCGTTCTAATTTTTCTTTTCTATGTTCTTCAATTCATCGCTTCCAGGAACGTTCAACTGCTTTGTCAGTTTTGATATCTGCTTAAGGTCAATATTTCCAGTAATACTCATCACTACGGTTCCTTCTTTACCATCCATTTCACCATCAAGGAACATCAATAACTCACTTACATGATTTTCATCCTTTCCTTCTTTGGAGTAGAATTTTACATTTTTACCATCACTTTTGATGCGCATTAATTCTTCTAATCCCTTAGATCCATTTACATATTTTTGCACATCGGCTTTCATTCTGGCACCTATGCTCTTGTTTTCAGTAATAAAGACTTTAATATTGTCAAGGCTATTCACCATATCCATATATTCTTTTACTTCTGGATCGTCACTATCGATTTCGATTTTACTTAGAAGTTTGAACATATTTTTTGTTACTACCACAGATGTTACGTCTTTTTCATCCTCGTAAGAGTCGAAAACCCCTTGGGCTGAGACTAACATCGGGCTAATCACTAATGCTACTAATATTGCTAACTTTTTCATCTTGTATATTCTTTTAGGTTTACTTTAAAATTAAATTTTTTGATTCATTGAATTGATTGAGTACTGACATGGTTGAAATTCCGTTTGAAAATTCATTGAGGTGTTCAATACTCGCTGTTCCTTCATTTAGGTTTTCAGAAAATAAAAACATAATCTCTTTTGTTTTTTGAAAGGCAGCCAAAGCTTCCTCCTCTTCATTGGTATAACCAGATTGTGAAAATGTATACCCTGTAACACCAATGGCTATTAATAAGGATGCTGCTATACTGTAATTCCAAAACCGCATACTTCTTTTTGGTTCAGAAATAGTGATGGTTTGTTTTGAAGTTTCTTCCTTTGCCTCGTCAAAGCCTTGAAACATGAATTTATACATGGCCATATGAGGCGGAATTTCTTCAGTTTCAAAAAAGGCTCGCAACTCTTGCTCTTCTACCTCAGAGGTAGTGCCTTCAAAATAAGCTTCAAGCAATTTTTCGATATTAGCTAACTCCATAGTTGTATTGTTTTGTTAATTGTTCTCTAACTGCTTTTCGTGCGCGAGATAATGTAACACGTATTGTTGTCTCACTCATTTCAAGCATTTCGGATATTTCTTCAAAATTATACTGTTCAACATCTCGCATTTGCAATACCAGTCGTTGTTTCTCTGGCAGGTCTTCCATAATTTTAAAAACCAATTGCACAGCGTCATTTGCTTCCACTTTCTTCTGAAGGTTTTCTCCCGTCTGAAAGTTGTTATGCACAATCTTCAAATTACCAGCTTGCTTAGATTTTAAGCGATCAAAGCAATAATTTTTTGTCATAGTAACTGCAAAAGCTTCTGGATTCTTATAGTTTTTAATACTACTTCTTCCTTTCCATAATTTCAAATACACTTCCTGAACTGCATCTTCGGCCTCTTCACTTGAAACTAAAAGACGCTTTGCCAAACGATACAGTTTATCCTTATAAGGAAGCACTGTGGCTAAAAACTCTTTTTGTTTCATTGTTGGTTAGGTTAATGCTTATTATGCCGTTCTATTGTTATGACGAACCAGCACAAATTTTGTTACAATAAATTTTAAATTCACAATAATGTAAGTATTTTAGGGGTTTAATAGACTGAATGAACTGTACATTGTTTAAGAATTAATCTGTTGATGTAATAAGTTAGTAGTAAAACAAAGCGTAACATAACCTCGTTTCAATCTTTTCTGTTAAGGATGCTATTACCTTGACAACTAAAAAAACCGTGCTGTGAAAAAGACTTTACTAATATTTACCCTCGTAGTTTCAATACTTTTTGTCTCTTGTTTTGAAGACAATGACGATAATACACAACCTGCTTCGGCTGTAGCCATTCAAGATTTTATTTGGCGAGGACTCAATTTCTTCTATTTATATAAAGCGGATACGGCAGAATTGGCAAATGATGCTTTTACAACACAAGAAGAGTTTAACAGCTTTTTGGCCAGTTTTGACTCCCCAGAATTATTTTTTGATTTTCTGAAATCATCAAGGGACCGCTTTAGTTTCCTAGTTTCAGATTATAACGATTTGGAGGATGCTCTCTCTGGGATTACATTAAATCACGGAATGGAATTCGGGTTAGTTCGATACCCCGATGGAAGTGATAATGTATTTGGCTACGCACGTTATATATTACCAAACACAGATGCAGAAAGCAAAGGTGTAACTCGCGGTATTATTTTTAACACTATTAATGGTCAACAGATTACAGATGTGAATTTTAGAGATTTAATAGACCCCGACACCTATACTATTGGTCTGGCAACACTTGCAAACGACATAATAACTCCTACGGGAGAAAGCATAGAACTTACCAAAACTGAATACACAGAAAATCCAATATTTATTAATAACACCTTCGACATAAATGGTAAAAAAATAGGGTATTTAATGTACAACGCCTTTACCAACGAATTTGATTCACAGCTGAATAATGTATTTGGACAATTCAAATCGGAAGGAGTGACAGATTTGATTTTGGATTTACGATATAACGGTGGTGGCTCTGTGCGTACTGCTACCTATTTGGCCAGTATGATTACTGGACAATTTACGGGACAAACCATGTATACCGAACAATGGAATGAAGATCGCCAGTCCCAATTTGCTAAAGATGGGGTATTTGTGAATTCCTTTGTAAGTGGTGGAGAAGCAATTAATAGTCTTAACCTAACCACGGTTTATGTGTTAACTACTTCCAACACGGCTTCAGCAAGTGAGTTAATTATCAATAGCTTGAACCCTTATATTAATGTAGTTCAAATTGGAGATAATACCACTGGAAAATACCAAGCATCTTTCTTAATGTACGATTCACCAAACTTTCAACGTACCGTAGACATTAATCCGAATCATACCTATGCCATGCTTCCCTTGGTCTTTCAAACAGCAAATGCCAATGGGTTTACCAATTTTGACGATGGACTAATTCCAACCATCGAACAATTTGAAGATTTCACCAATCTTGGAGTTCTAGGGACACAAACGGAACCTTTATTAGCCACTGCAATAGCAGAAATAGCCGGAATACCTATTCCTGGCACACGAATGCCATTTACACATATGGAGGTGATTTCTGAAAGCAAGGCTAATTCTCCAATTTATCAAACAATGATTGTTGAAGAATAACTCTCTTCATATTATAAGAAAGAAATTATTGAGATCAATAAAAGTTACTACTCAACATATTAGAATGGAGGGTTATCATCCTGTTATTTCCCCTTTCGCCCATATTTGTTGCTTACTACAACCAAAAAAGAGCGAAAAAGGAATATTACAGGTCAAATAGATACATATTCGACTTAAAAATCTAATTTAAGACCCAGTTGAAAGTTTCTACCTCGTGTTTGAAAACGATACAATTCCTCATATTCTTCATCTAAAATATTGCTCAACCCCCCAAAAACTTGAACATTCTTACTGATTTGATGACTTGCATTAAAATTGAGCAGACCAAAACTTTCTAAAGTCACCATTTCACTTTCAAATGTATTTGGATTGAAGAACGAATCCTGTCGTTCGCTAGTATAGTTATAACTTACTCCAAATTTTGTTTTTATACCCAACGTGTACCCTAACCGTGCGTTTGCCTTATGCTCAGGGATTCGTAAGATAAAATTTTCGTCAGCTTGCGTATTGGTGTAGTTTGCTGAGAAAGTCACGTTCTTTCCAAATTTCTTAAACAACTCAACCTCAAACCCACTGGCTTTAAATTCAGTTTCAATATTCTGATATTGAGAAATAAAATTGATTGGATCTACCGATACAAAGTCTACAAAATTGGTCTCATCTCTATTAAAATATACTGCGCTCACTCGAAGTTCTTTACCAATAGTAAACTCTAAACCTCCTTCAATAGTAGCATTCTCTTCTGGCTGCAACTCCAAGTTTCCGTAAAGTGTATCATGCAATTGAAATAAAGATGGTGTAATATAGGCCGTGCTGTATGATGCAAGTATTTTTAAGTGATTCTTTCCAAAGCTAAAACCATACGACGGGTTCACATTATAAACTACATGTGATCCATAATCACTATGGTTATTAAGGCGAGCACCTGCACTCACATTCAACCCAAAATCTGAAATATAAGTGGCATTTACATAAGGGTCAATGATAGAGAAATTAGCAATCTCAGCATCAACATCCTTCATAAACTCATTACTTCCGAAGGGAATAGAAAAAGAATTAAAACGGCTAAAGTTAGCATTAACACCAGCCAATATGGTTAGTTTTTCATCAACACGATAGCTTCCAAAGGCATCAAAAGTACTGGACTTCGCATCAAACTGAGATGAAAAAGAAGACTCAGTTTCGCGATCCAACCAACTGTGATTGTCATTTAACACAAATCTACCTTTGTTATACTTCCAAGTTAAATTACCTCCCACCCGTTTTTGCTCGCTATATGTTACATTTTCTGCACCTTTATAACTGAAATCATCAAACTCAGTCGTAAAATCATCTAATGAAAAGAACCGACTAATCGACACATTTTTTGAAATTTCATAGCCTAAATTTACCGTAGTGTTCAAACGATCGAAGTTATCTTCTACCAAATTAGCTTCACCCTCTGGAGCTGCCACTGCGGAAAGACCTTTTGAAGAACGGTGGCCAAAATCAACAGCATATTTGAATTCCCCCAATGTACCACTCACATTGGCACTATTCGTAAAATTTTCTACATCATTATGCCCATCACCCGAAGCACGATTACTCCCTAGAATAGTTGTAAACGAAGCTGAAATATCCTTTTTAGATGCTTTTTTAGTAGTAATATTTATTACGGCCGTTGCTCCACCACTACCATAAAGCACACTCGAAGCACCTTTTACAATTTCAATACTTTCAATATTAGAAGTAGAAAGCAATCGTAAATCGAAATCGTTCCCAATACTAGATGGATCATTTAATTGTACCCCATCTACCATTACAACTACTTGACGATTTCGGCCACCACGTACAAAATAACCAAGGTTTTGTCCTGCATTACTTCGGCTTCCATTAATTTCGATACCCGAAACCTCGTTAATGATAGTTGCGACAGATTTCCCAACGCTTTGTTGGAGTTCTTCGGAAGTAATGGATACCACTACTTTACCACTGTTCTTACGAGCTAAAGGGACTTTAGTATCAATATATACCGAATCCAATGACTCAAATTTCACTGTTTCTTGTGCGATTCCTACCGAAGCAACACAAAGGCCAATAGCCCACAATACACTTTTTTTCATTTTCTGAATTAAAACCGAAAAAAGATAGAAGTAATCAATAAACTTCAATGTCTCAAATGTTGTCTTTAAAAAACACCTTCCAACAAAATCAGACACCAAAACATAATTATCTTCGTAAACCTTTATCCCGAAAGTTT
>JAESTG010000238.1 GCA_016763715.1 Flavobacteriaceae bacterium | reverse complement strand
TTTACGATTTCAATTGTATACAAGACTCCAGAAAAAGAGATTTCGACATTATTCTTCAATTAGGCTATACCAGTAGTTCCATTTGGCGGCGTAGAATGCCTAGAAAAGCCATCGTTATTACCAATATGGACGGTTTGGAATGGAAACGAACCAAGTATAGTAAAAAAGTTCAATGGTTTTTAAAATATGCAGAGTCGTTAGCAGTTAAAGGAAGTGACTATCTAATAGCCGATTCTGTTGGAATTCAGGATTATTTAAAGCAAAAGTATAATGTGCCTTCCGAGTACATTGCATATGGCTCTTTTCCGTTTGAAGATCCTAACCAAGATGTGCTCAATGAATATGGTGTTCAACCTTATAATTACAATATGTTGATTGCAAGAATGGGGCCTGAAAATAATATTGAGACAATTTTAGATGGCGTGGTAAAAATGAGCGATGATGTCCCTTTTCTGGTCGTTGGAAAGCATGATGCTAATAAATTTGGTGCTCACTTGAAAGAAAAATTTAAAGCACATATCAATATTCAGTTTTTAGGCGGAATTTATAACCTAGAGCACTTGAATAACCTTCGCTATTATTCAAAAGTATATTTTCATGGACACACCGTGGGGGGTACCAACCCTTCTTTGCTAGAAGCTATGGCGAGTAAATCTTTGATTGTGGCGCATGATAACCAGTTCAACGAAGCTATTTTAAATGAAGACGCCTTCTATTTCAGCACATCGGAGGATATCACTTCAGCATTAAAAAAAATACAGGCAAAAGAAGACTTTGCAGAATTGCTTGACCATAATTTTGATAAAATAAAGAACTTGTTTTCCTGGGAAATTATCAATAACGCCTATTTGGAATTCATGGAAAAAACCTATGAGCAGAATAAGTAATATCCTTACTTCTCAAAACACTTATGCGGTGCTTATTGCTGCCCTTATGATAGCGCTACCACTTTCGTACGGGTTTAGTACAGGAGTTCTCATTGCCCTATTGGCGGTGTCTTTAGCTTCATTGCGTTTTCATAAATTTAAGTTTGACAAGGTCTTTATTGTTCCTATGGTGCTTTATGTTATTATGATAGCATCTCTACTTTGGACAGACGATTTAAAGGTGTCACTTAGAGGTTTGGAGCGTCAATTGGCCCTGATACTCATTCCCGTTGCTTTTGCTGCTATGCCAGTACTGAGTGAGAAAACTCGAAATTTAATTTTGTATTGGTTTTCTTTAGGACTGTCACTTCTGGCTATTTTCTTTGTGTTGTGGGCAACATTCACTTACAAATCTGGTCACACAGAAACATTCTTTTATCATGGTTTAGTATCCCCATTGGGCTTAAATGCCATATATGTTTCGGTATTTGTCTCGTTATCGGTTCTATTTTTACTATTTAAACAAAAAAGAAACATTTGGAGCCTTGTTGCTTTAGCCATTCTTTCTATCTTCTTATTGTTGTTGGTATCAAAAATTATCATAGTCGCCACAGCAATTATTGGGTTTGTTGGGATGACTCAAAATTTTAAGCGAACTACTATTTTGAAGTTGATACCAATTATTCTTGGCGGGATAGCTTTGCTTGTTTTCACTTCCAATCCAATAAAAGATCGTTTTCAACGGGAGATTTCAGTATCCAATATCTCGGAAGTCATGGAGGCTGGTCAATTCAACAAAACCTACGACTGGACAGGTACGACTATTCGATTATTTCAAGCCCGAATTTTTTCAGAAATGCTAGAGGAAGACCCTATTTTTTGGACTGGCTATGGGGTCAATAATTCTAAGAAGAAAATCATTGAGAAACAGGAGTCCTATAATCTGTGGCAGGGTTATAACACATATAATTTTCACAATCAATACATACAAGCTTTTGCTGAATTAGGTATCTTCGGTCTATTATGCTTATTTTTATTGCTGGGTGTAATTTTATACCGCTATTTACAGACCAAAGACATTTTATTGTTGTTTTTATTTTTTATCATGTTAGTGGTTTTTATTACCGAATCCTACATCTGGAGACAAAGAGGGCTGTATCATTTTTTAGTGTTGTTCTGTCTATTTTTTAAGATGGAAAAACCCTTAAATACAACAACGATAACTACTAACGAAACCTAATGCAGAACGAATGAGAATCCTGCTTGCGTCTATTTATCCTTGGATTTATGTGTTGTTATTCTTAACAATACCTTTCGATAATTATGTGCGCATATTGCCCAATATTTTGATGGGGTTTTTGATAGTGACCTTTCCCTTAATTGTTGAGAAGGCTCATTTCAAGAAATTGAAAAAAGGGCCAACCTTTTTATTTGCACTCTTCTGTGCTTATATTGTGCTAAATGCATTGTTTTTTGGACGTTTGTCCGAAGACTTTGTCTTGATAAAAAAGATACTACTTGCCTTTGGGTTGGTCCTTCTTTATATACCAATTCAAGATTCAGAAAAAATAAAACGAGCGATTGTCTTTTCGTCACTTGCCGTTATTCTATTTTCGGTTATAAATATTTTTGTGATTATTAATACTTCGGAAGACATTGTGCTTGGCTTTTCCCGTCAAGTCATCGAAGCACTATTGATAGACCGCCTCTACCTTGGATTTATCGCTATTTTGAGCGTGCTAATTTCCTGCCAATCTATTCAAACAAAATTCCACCCCAACAATAAATATTTATTAGTAAATATTATTGTCAATGTGTTGTTTATATTCTTGTTGGTGTCTAAAATTGCAGTTATTATTTTGGGAGTATTGTTTATCATTAGACAATTATATACATCAAAAAAATGGTTGCGTTTCCCCCTGGCATTTGCAGTTATAGCAGGTTTGGTGCTGCTGTTTTTTTCAATGACTCAAACTGATGGTGAAGAAGGAGAGAAGCAATCGTTTTTTGAAAGTACATTGACGTGGGAATTGCGGGCTGAGATATGGAAATGCGTGGAGTACATTGGAAATTCAGAAGGGTTTATTGTAGAAGGTTTCGGGTTTCACGAAACGAAGAATAAACTCGTAAATTGTTACGAAGAACATATTGAAAGTAATTATAAAAGAGAGGTATTTGTAGATGCAAGATATAATTCACACAATCAATTTGTGGATATTTATTTTAACTGGGGAATTGTTGCCCTTGGGTTGTTTCTCTGCTTTGTGGTTGTCGTATTTTTTAAAAACCGAAAGGAGTTTATACCCACTGCCTATCTCATTGCTTTGATAAGCTATTGTATGGTCGAAAATGTATTTCACAGACAAATAGGGGCATATTACGTTGGTTTTGTTTTGATTGCTACATTAATTCAATATAAGCAGCTAGAAAACAAAGAGAAAAAAGAAGACTAATACTAACAGCAAATTGTATTTTTGCACACTTTAGAAACCTCCACAGCAAAGGGGAGACGAAATTTTAAATAAAACTCGTGAGAGTCTTTGGTAAGGAAAATGAAAATAGCAGTTATAGGAACAGGATACGTAGGGTTAGTGACCGGTACATGCTTGGCTGAAACAGGGAACGAAGTAATTTGCGTGGATATCGATGCCGAAAAAGTTGAGAAAATGCGTAATGGTATCGTACCCATTTATGAGCCACATCTTGACGTTCTATTTGAAAGAAACATTAAAGCAAATCGATTACAGTTTACAACTTCTCTGGAGGAAGGCTTGACGCATGGTGATATCATTTTTCTAGCTTTGCCAACGCCCGAAGATGAAGATGGCTCGGCAGATTTGTCATATGTTTTAAGTGTTTCAGAAGAAATTGGAAAACTCATGACTTCTTATAAGGTTATTGTAAATAAGAGTACCGTACCTGTAGGAACGGCTGAAAAAGTAAAGAATGTAATTGCTGCCAATGCTACGTGCGAATTTGATGTCGTTTCTAATCCAGAATTTTTAAGGGAAGGTTTCGCCGTGAATGATTTTTTAAAGCCCGAGCGAATTGTTGTTGGATCAAGTAGTGACCGAGCTACCGCCATGATGCAAAAGCTTTACAACCCCTTTGTTCGTTCTGGAAATCCTGTGATTATTATGGATGAAAAATCGGCAGAATTGACTAAGTATGCGGCCAATTCATTCTTGGCAACCAAGATTACTTTTATGAATGAAATTGCCAACTACTGTGAGAAAGTGGGTGCCGATGTGGATAAAGTACGCATAGGTACGGGAACGGATTCTCGTATTGGGAAGCGTTTTCTTTTTCCAGGAATTGGTTATGGAGGTTCATGCTTTCCAAAGGATGTAAAAGCCCTTAGAAAAGCGGGGATGGACGAAAACTACGAATTTAAAATACTCAATTCGGTAATTGAAGTAAATCAACGACAGAAAAGTGTTTTAATTCCGAAGATTGAAAAGCATTTTAATAACGAATTAGACGGAAAGAAAATTGCCATTTGGGGTCTTTCCTTCAAACCTGAAACCGATGATATTAGGGAAGCACCTTCCATCGATGTGATGAACGCCTTGCTTGATCGAGGAGCAGATTTACATGTTTTTGACCCTGAGGCAATGCCGAATATTGAAAATCGTTTTGGAAATACGTTGACATATGCTAACACCATGTATGAAGTTTTGGAAAATGCAGAAGCACTTGTTATTTGTACAGAGTGGAGTATTTTTAGATCCCCTAGTTTTTCAAAATTGAAAGAATTACTCAGTAGCCCAACTATTTTTGACGGAAGAAACCTTTATCAGGTTGAAGATATGGACAAAGAAGGTTTTAAATATGTTTCTATAGGACGAAAAGAAGCAAATTAGGAATATGAACGAAACGAGAAAAAGAGTATTAATCACTGGAGCCGCTGGATTTTTAGGCTCACACCTTTGCGATAAGTTTATTGCAGAGGGTTTTGATGTTGTTGGTATGGACAACCTCATTACAGGTGACATGAAAAATATTGAACATCTTTTTAAACTCGCATCTTTCGAATTCTATCACCATGATGTCACAAAGTTTGTACATGTGCCAGGTAGCGTAGATTATATTCTGCATTTTGCCTCTCCCGCAAGTCCAATTGACTATTTAAAAATACCAATACAAACTTTAAAGGTTGGTTCTTTAGGAACGCATAATCTTTTAGGGTTAGCCAAAGAAAAGAACGCGAGAATTTTAATAGCTTCAACTTCGGAAGTATATGGTGATCCTTTGGTACATCCTCAGAGTGAAGAATACTACGGAAATGTAAATACCATTGGGCCTCGAGGGGTTTATGACGAAGCGAAACGCTTCCAAGAGTCTATAACTATGGCATATCATCGTTTTCATGGTCTTGAAACGCGAATAGTACGGATATTTAATACTTATGGGCCTAGAATGCGTCTAAATGATGGTCGAGTAATTCCAGCCTTTATGGGGCAGGCATTGCGAGGAGAGGATATTACCGTTTTCGGAGATGGTTTGCAAACAAGGTCTTTTTGTTATGTAGATGACCAAGTGGAAGGTATTTATCGAGCTATGCATAGTGATTATAGTTTGCCTATCAATATTGGCAACCCAGACGAAATTACAATTCTTGATTTTGCAAAGGAGATTATAAAAATTACAGGAACCAATCAAAAAATTGTATTTGAAGAATTACCAAAAGATGATCCACTTCAAAGACAACCAGATATTTCAAAGGCAAGAGAGATTTTAGATTGGGAGCCAAAGATTGAAAGAGGAGAAGGAATGCAAAAAACCTTCGATTATTTTAAGAACCTCACAGAAGAAGAACTCTTTAAAAGTGAGCATAAAGATTTTTCAAAGCATAATAGGCTTTAATAATGATATATAAAACAGGACGATATTCAGGGTTTTTAAGGCCCATTTCCTATATCATCGATTTATTGATCATCAACTTGTTGGCGTATCAATTTTTCGAGATTGACTTCTTGTTTTTAAATTATGTCATCTTCGTTTCCTTTGCGTGGGTTGTGATTTCTATACTATCTAATTTTTACGAGATTTATCGTTTTACTCGATTGACAAAGATTATTTCACTCATCGGAAAGCAAGGAGTGTTATTTTTCTTGCTAGTATTTGCCTTTTTTGGATTTTATAGTGAACTGGCCATAAAGCCAATGCCCATTACCAGTTATGCGCTTCAGGTTATTCTTTATATCACTATTATAAAAATTTCGATTTACTATCTACTGAAAAAATACCGAACGCTATTAAAAGGTAATTTGAGAAAAGTAGTAATTATTGGGCTCAACCAAAAGACCGATCAACTCCGAAAGTTTTTTGAAGACAATTCAGAGTATGGTTATGAACTGAAAACTATCTTTGATTTAAGTGGAGCAGAAAAGGTTACGATAGAAGAATGCCTAGAATATATTGATAAAAATAGTATTGACGAGATTTATTCTTCCATAGGAGAATTGAGCAATAAAAACTTAACCAAGCTTATCGATTACGCAGATAATAATTTAAAAATACTGAAGTTCTTACCAGACAATAAAGAAATTTATAGCAAGAAACTCGATTTTACATATTATGGTTATTTGCCCATACTTTCCATGCGTAAAATTCCAATTGAGGATCCTTTTAACAAGTTTATAAAAAGAAGTTTTGATATTGTACTATCGCTTTTAATCATAGTAGGTGTTTTATCATGGCTTACACCATTGCTTGGGTTGGTAATTAAGTTGGAGTCCAAAGGCCCCATATTCTTTAAACAGAAAAGAAACGGTCTTGACTATAAAGAGTTTTACTGTTATAAATTCCGTTCAATGAGGCCTAATCCAATGGCGCATCTTCACCAAGTACAGAAAAATGACCCTCGTATTACTGGAATAGGAAAGATTATTAGAAAAACTAGTGTTGATGAATTACCTCAATTTATCAACGTGCTAAAAGGCGAAATGAGTGTGGTTGGCCCAAGGCCTCACATGGTAAGTCACACGCATATGTATGCCGAACGAGTGGACAAATTTATGGTACGTCATTTTATTAAACCAGGGATTACAGGCCTCGCTCAAGTAAGTGGGTATCGTGGAGAAGTGGAAGATGAAAATCATATTATTAGTCGTGTGAGATATGATATTTTCTATTTAGAAAACTGGTCTTTACTTTTAGATTTGAAGGTTGGTTTCAAAACTGTTTACAATGCAATACGCGGTGAAGAAAGAGCCTACTAATAGCGTCCCATGCGTTTCCATTATCACGCCGTTGTTTAATGCCGAAAAACATATTGCTCAAACCCTACAAAGTGTACAAAACCAAAGCTATCAAAACTGGGAGCACATTATCGTTAATGATCACTCAACAGATACTTCCGAGGAAATAGTAAAGAACATTGCAGAAAAAGACCCAAGAATTCAATTGGTTTCTTTGCAAGAAAATAAAGGAGCCGCCTTTTGTCGCAACCATGCTACCGAATTAGCAAACGGAGATTATATTGCATTTTTGGATAGTGATGACCTCTGGCACTCTGAAAAATTAAGCAAACAGGTTGATTTTATGAAGGATCAAGACTGTGATGTTTCTTACACCAGTTATCTTCATATAAGTGAAACGGGGGAAGCATTGGGTAAAAGAATAAAAGCCCTTGATAAACTTCCCTATAAAAAGCAGTTGCGAAACAACTATATTGGTAATTTAACTGGCATCTATAACGCAAGCACTTTGGGTAAAATCTTCGCACCTCCTATTCGAAAAAGACAGGACTGGGCGGTTTGGTTAGAAGCTATTAAAAAGAGCGGTAAACCGGCCCTAGGCTTGGTAGATGACTTAGCTTACTATCGAGTACGGGAGGGCTCTATGAGTTCGAATAAGTTGGCGTTGATTCCCTATAACTTCAAATTTTACAGATCGTATTTGGGTTATTCTTGGTTGGGCTCAGTATTTCAATTGTTGCGTTTTTTCTGGGAGTATTTCTTGGTACGACCAAAACAGATTCAAAAGCTCTAGCCTTATATATTAGATATAAACTGTTTTAACTTTTGAGGTTCTCGCCGATCGGATTCGAACGGAATATAACATTCCGGTTCATTTTGAAGCGACGCAACTTTATACTGCCCGATGGGTAAACTGCA
>JAESTG010000237.1 GCA_016763715.1 Flavobacteriaceae bacterium | reverse complement strand
CAAGGCACTATTGAGAGTATGTATAGAGCGTATAATGGTACGGTAGTAGGCGCTTCTGGAGCTGTTTTTGGATTGTTGGCAGCATTCGTGTTAATCAACCCAAATTTACCCTTAATGATTATGTTTATCCCCATACCTATTAAAGCCAAATATCTAATAGGAGGATATTTTGCATTGACGGTTTTTTCAGCTGTTTCTGGGGTCGCTATAGCTGGGCCTGCAAACACTGCGTTTTGGGCTCATATTGGCGGGGCAGTAATAGGTTTTATTACCATGTGGTATTGGAAAAAGAATAGTTTTAATAATAGACGTTGGGATTAGGTATGGCAACTTCAGATTTAAAATCTCGTTTCAAGAATGCAAGTGTAATCACGAAGATGATTATAATCAATGTAGTGTTGTTTATTGTCTTCAAAATACTGGTATTAGCTCCAGGGTCAACTATTACTTCGTTCGAGCGACTCTTTTTACTACCGTATGATTTTTCAGATTTTCTGCAGCAACCGTGGTCAATAATTACCTACAGCTTCTTTCATGGTAGTATTTGGCATGTGGGTGTGAATATGTTTATGTTGTATGTAATAGGAGAATTTGTGCTAAATCTATTTTCCTCCCGGCGTTTTTTGACGGTTTACTTTTTAGGTGCTATGTCTGGCGGACTAGTATTTTTGTTGGGCTATGATCTTTTGCCTTTCAATATGAGACCTTGGCCATTGGGAGGTGCTTCCGGTGCTGTAATGGCTATCATGGTTTTTATAGCAGCTTATGCGCCCTATACGGAAGTGCGTATCGTAAAGTGGAATATTAAACTGTGGCATATAGCAGCCTTTTTCGTGGTTTTTGATTTGTTTCGATTGGTAACGGGACAAAATTCTGGTGGAATGCTGGCACATCTTGGAGGTGCTGCTTTTGGTTATATTTATGCCAAACAACTTGCAAAAGGCAATGATATTGGAAAATGGTTTGAAAAACTTTTGGATGGAGTAGCCAACCTTTTTAAAAGCAGAAAGTCTAAACCCTTTAAGAAAGTACATCGCAACAAGACAACACAATCCAAATCGGGACGTTCTAAAGAAAAAGTATCTAAGAGTGAGCATCAGGTAAAAGTAGATGCTATTTTAGATAAAATTGGGAAGGGTGGTTACGAAAGCCTCACCAAAGCCGAAAAGGACTTTTTGTTCAAAGCTGGCAAGAACGACTAACCAATACGTAATATTTCAATTTTGAAGAAACTCAGTTTTTTTGGGAAACTAATTTATGGACTCAATACCGTGGTAGCATTCCTGCTATTAGTGTCGTTCATATTGCCATATTTACCTCCCAAAACGTTTCCTACCCTTGCTTTATTAAGTCTTGCAGTTTCTCCTTTGATATTGGTGAATATACTATTTGCCTTGTATTGGTTGATTTGTCTAAAGAAACAATTTCTTATATCGTTTGTTGTTCTGTTTATTGCTTATTTCCATTTCAATCCATTTTTTGAAATTTCGTCGGAAGGAGATGCAACCAAATATAATAACACGCTTTCTGTACTATCCTATAACGTCCGTCTATTTAATGCTTATGAGAAAAATACTTCGAAAGAGGACGTGATTAAAGAGTTTGCGGCATTGCTAAAAATGGAAAACCCAGACATTGTTTGTATTCAGGAGTTTTATGCTGAATATGCCTTCGATATGTCAAATTATCCCTATCAATTTATTCATTTCAAAGAACCTGGGAACAGGTTGGGGCATGCAATATTTTCAAAGTACCCACTTGTTAATAAAGGTGGATTCGATTTTAAAAACTCTTATAACAATACCATTTTTGCAGATGTTATAGTGAGTAGTGATACGTTACGTGTTTATAATCTCCACTTGCAATCGATTGGGATTTTGCCAAATGTTGATTTTCTACAGAAAAGAGGTACGGATCATATTAAGAAACGTATTTCTGAAACCTTTGTGGAGCAGGAGGTGCAGATTGACCAAATTTTAAAGCATAAGGCGAAGACAAAGTACCCAGTAATCATGGCTGGCGATTTTAATAATACCCCGTTCTCGTATGCTTATAAAGAGCTCCAGCGAGATATGAAAGATGCTTTTCTGGAACGTGGAAATGGCATAGGAACTACGTATTCTTTTGTTTCCTATCCTATGCGGATCGATTATATTTTAACTAGTAAAACGTTTGATGTTGTCCGTTTTGCTAATGTAAAGAAAACTTTTTCAGATCACTATCCTGTGAGCGCTACTTTAGGTTGGTAAGTGTTTGAGTAAATTTGTTTCTATTAATTTATTTCGAATGTTACTTGCTGTGATTCCAAGTAAATGAGTGCATTGGGACCTTCGTTACATAACAAATCTAAAATTGAAAGATTGGGTAAAAAACCATGGTGAGCTTCCAAAACTTGGGTGTAGGGAGCCAGTAGATAATCAGGTTCTCTTTTTGCTATCGCCAAATAACGAAGATCCTGTTGTGGTGGATTTTTTAGATACTCTGAAGTCGATTCAAAAGGAATTTCTAAACCCAATAATTCATGAAATAGTTCAAAAATTTGCATATTGTATTCCATTAAATGCATGGCTTTTTTTTGAAAAATAAGAGCTAAATCGTCTTCGTAATATTCAAAGTATGGAGATGTTCGATACGCTGTTTGGATAGATTTCCAATGTTCTTCCTGCCATGGGAAGCTGTTTTCTACAGCAATTTCTTTTGTTTTTTGACGTCGTCCTTCTTTGGAATGTTTAATAGGAATATTCAATAATAGTCGCCCATTAGAATGTGCGATATACGCTCGGTTACGATAGGTTTGTTTTTGATAATTGTCTTCAATTTCGAACACTATTTTTTCAGCCCGAGCCACTGCAACCATCTGTATGATGGATGGAATGTAGGTTGGGTATAGCAGAATTTCTTTCATGAAGAATCAATAAAAAATATAGAACCAATCATAACTTATTCAAACCGTTTCATTATGAAACGTCAAGTATTCGAATTTAAGCTATGCCTTCTTTCTTTTCTTTTTTCT
>JAESTG010000236.1 GCA_016763715.1 Flavobacteriaceae bacterium | reverse complement strand
TGGGGAGAGCGATTTGGCAGCAGCTTGCAAAGCTGCGTGAGAATCAGAAGCCGTGGCAAGCCGCACTGCGGATTTATCCGCAAGACTAATTTACGTTTTTTTGTGAGATTGTCAAATTAACCATAAAGCAAAGCCATTTATTATATGCGTTGTTGTAAGCAGTTTTTTGGATTCTATTTTTCTTTAGATTTAAATTTCCCAAAATGCCATAATATTCCACAAGGGTCGTGGAGGAAAAATTCGTTTCCCCATTCTTGATATATTATTTCTGATAATCGTACATTTTTATACTTTTCAGTCAATTTTAAACTCTGTATGTTTTTCAAAGTACTTTCCAGATTATCCACTTCGAAGAAAATCATTGAATTATCAACCCAATCTTTTACATAAGCATCTTGTAAATAAAATCCGAATTCTTTAATATAGAAGTAAGACATTTTTTCAGATGTAATTATTTCCTCAAATCCCAAATCCGTATAAAAATTTCGAGAAATATTATAGTTTTGAGAACCAATAAAAGTTCTGATGGACTTTCCTGATATTTTCATTTTGTGCGTTTCTGTTAAATTGCTTACAACGTTCTGGGTATATCTTGCTGGAAGGCGCAGCCTAACAGAGTGCAAGATTGCTGTGGCTTCTTGAAGATATACTTTGTTGTTGGTCGTTTGCTAAAGGGGCACGAAACACGCTAAATAAATATAAACCAAAGATCCTGAAGCCCTAGCATACCCAGAACGTTGGAGGTCATGAAGCAGTACGGGAGTCTTAATTTTTTAAATGATGAAGATTGTATTTGAAAGAATAGCCATTCATTAATAATAGAATTTAATAAATGTAATGTTCTTTAAAAAAATTATAGCGGAGGACTGCGGCCTTTAGGTCATGACCTCCAACGACTAATATAATTAAAAACTTGTTCAATCCATTTAAAGGACACCTTAACAAGCCCTACTGTAATTGAGGCTTATACTTTCCTTTACTTTTTCGAATTTTAACGGCCACTACCTTATACTCAGGACACATGGCTTCCGAATCGTGGATATCTCCTGTTAAATTATTAATCATGATATCTGGAAAATGGAAAGTTGTACTTAAAATACCTGGCTTCACCTCGTCCGTAATTCGAGCTTTTACATCTACTTTTCCTCTAGGAGATTCCAAACACACAAAATCACCTTCTGCAATTCCGTTATTTTTGGCATCCTCAGGATTTACCATTAAGTAATCGTCTTGTAGAATTTGTTCGTTGGCAGTTCTTCGAGTCATCGCGCCACAATTATAGTGTTCCAACTCTCGATTGGTGGTCAAAATATAAGGAAACTCGCCAGCATGTTCAATAAGTTCTTGAGTTTCTTCCCAAGCATTAAACTCGAAATAACCCTTTCCTCTTTTGAATTCAGTTTTATGAAGTATTTGAGTGTCAGTTCCATCAGGGGCCACTGGCCATTGTAGTCCGTTCTTGCCCAACCTATCCCAGGTTATTCCTGCAAAGAAAGGAACAATTTGTGATATTTCTTCCAACATTCCATCAGGTGTATAACTTGGTTGCGGATAGCCCATTTTATTCATTATCTCTACAATAATTTGTCCATCTGGTTTAGAGCCTTTTACTGGTTTCACCACTTGACGAACTGCTTGCACACGACGTTCGCCATTGGTAAAAGTTCCGCTTTTTTCAAGAAAAGAGGCTCCTGGCAACAGCACATCGGCGTATTTTGCCGTTTCGGTCATAAATAACTCTTGTACAATCACAAGGTCTGTAGCCTCCAATGCTTTAATTACCTTTTTGGTATTAGGATCTGTCTGAACAATATCCTCTCCAATAACCCAGAGTGCCTTTAATTTACCATCCAAAGCTGCATCAAACATCTCCGGAATTTTATATCCTATTTCTTTAGGGACTTCAACACCATAGAATTGATGATATTTTTGGTTTACTTCATCACTGGTCACGTCCAAATATCCAGCTCCTTGATGTGGTTGTACACCCATATCGGCACTTCCTTGCACATTATTTTGTCCTCGTAACGGATTCACACCTACACCACGTCTTCCAATATTTCCAGTAAGTAATGCTAGATCCGCAATTTGCATCACTGTAAAAGTTCCTTGCGAATGTTCTGTTACACCAAGCCCGTGAAAAGACATCGCGTTGGGTGCTTTTGCATAGGCAACTGCAGCCGCTTTTATCACTTCGCGATCTACACCAATAATTTTTTCCGAAGCATCCAAATCAATCCTTAGCAATTCTGTTTTAAAAGCTTCAAAACCTTCTGTTCTATTTTCAATAAAACTCTTATCAGCTAATCCTTCCGTAATGATATAATACATCATCATATTAAGTACAGCCACATTTGTTCCAGGTCTCAATGGGATATGATGCGTTGCATACTTGGCAAGTTCAGTCCTTCTTGGATCGATGACAATAGAAACATTGTCTGACTTCATCGAAAACTGCTTCAATTTGGCTCCAGTTACGGGATGTGCATCAGTAGGATTGGCACCAATTACCATGATGCAATTGGCATCTTTTAAATCGTCAATCGAATTTGTTGCAGCTCCTGTTCCAAAAGTACGTTGCATACCCAAAGCTGTTGGAGAATGACAAACACGCGCGCAACCATCAATATTATTTGTTCCTATGACCGCTCTGATAAATTTCTGCATGAGGTAATTTTCCTCATTGGTACAGCGCGCGGACGAAATTGCAGCAATCGAGTTGGAGCCAAACTCCTCTTTGATTGAAGTTAACTTACTCGCTATATAATCATAAACTTCATCCCAACTTACTCTTTCAAACGTTCCATTTCTCTTAATCATTGGCGAATTTAATCGCTCTGGGTGGTCATAAAATTTAAAGGCATAACGTCCTTTTATACAGGTATGCCCTTGATCTACTTCAGCATCATAGGGTGCTGTAATACTTAAAATCTCTCCGTTCGAGGTAGACACCTCTAAATTACATCCAACACCGCAGTAGGTACAAATTGTTCTCGTAGTATTGGTTGCAGCGATTGATTTAGACTGAAAAACATCCGAAATCGCCGACGTTGGACATGCTTGAGAACACGCACCACAACTCACACAATCCGAGTCCATAAAGGATTCATTCATCCCTTTTATGATATGCGAATCGAATCCTCTTCCTGCCATGCTTAACACAAACTCTCCTTGCACTTCATCGCACGCACGCACGCAACGATAACAATTAATACATTTGGACAAATCTGAAGTCATATATGGGTGACTCAAATCCTTAATTTTATACAAATGATTGTCACCTTCAGGATAGCGCACATCTCGGATACCCACTTGAGCGGCTACTGTTTGTAATTCGCAATTGCCATTTACTTCACAGGTGAGGCAATCTAATGGATGATCTGTCAAAACCAATTCGTTGATATTTTTTCGAAGCTCTTTAACCGATTCGGAACTAGTATAAATATACTGTCCTTCTGCTACTGGAGCATGGCAAGATGCCGTTGTTTTAACAGGCCCATTCTCTTCCAAAGC
Organism: Flavobacteriaceae bacterium; assembly: GCA_016763715.1. The sequence continues at coordinate 565 of JAESTG010000236.1, read as the reverse complement.
GACCTCCACACTACAAACTCTACAGGCTCCAAACGGATCTAAATTTGGTGCATCGCACAGGGTCGGAATGAGTCCTTTTTTCTTATAACGTCTTATAAACGTCAATATCGTTTCTCCTTCAACTATTTCGAACGCTTTGTTATCTATGTAGGCAGTTTTCATCTTTCGTTTTTTAGTTGAAGTAAGGTTTTAATTCGTCATCAAAATAGTGCAAAGCATTCCGTACTGGCAGCGGAATTCCACCACCGTGAGCACACAAAGAGCCTTGCTCTAAGGTAGTCAACAAGTCTGTAAACAGTTTACGGTCTATTTTATAATCTGAAGTAAGGGCTTTTTCAGACAGTTCTTGTCCTCTTTTGGTTCCTAATCTACATGGGAAACATTTTCCACAACTTTCATACGAGGCAAAATCGAATAGGTGCTCTATTAATTTCATGATGGGATAATCCACAGGCACACAAATCACACCTGCGTGTCCCAATAAAAAGCCTTCTTTGGAAAATGATTCGAAATCCAAGGTTAAATCATCAATTTTAGACACAGGTACCAATCCACCTAAGGGGCC
>JAESTG010000235.1 GCA_016763715.1 Flavobacteriaceae bacterium | reverse complement strand
CTTTATGATATTTTATTTTAGTGGATCAGCACAACAATTTATTTACTTTCAATTTTAAATGAATAAATTTTTAAAAATAATACTCGTTTTTCTCATTCCCGTACTTATAGTTGGAGTAGTTATGGAGGTCTTGTTGCAAAATATCCCGAACATTTATAGCTATAAAAGTGAGTATATAAGTACGAATAAGAAAGAAATTGAAACTCTTTTATTAGGGAGTTCACATACACTTTACGATCTGGATCCAACGTATTTTGATTCCAATACCTTCAATGCAGGTCATGTTTCACAAACTTTGGATATTGACTATACATATTTACAATACTATATTCATAATTTACCAGAACTGAAAACCGTAGTCCTGCGTTTGTCTTATACAACTTTGTTTGAAAAATTAGGAGAAACAAATGAAGATTGGCGTTCGAAGAATTATACTATTTATTACCCATTTAATTCGAGTAATAAGCTGGTATATCATTCAGAAGTGCTAAGTGTGAAGTTTAAAAATAATGTAAGTGAATTGTGTGACTATTACCTAAAAACAGATATGCCAATCGAGTGGAACCAACTTGGATGGGGAACGGAGCTTGCCGAAGAGAAAGTGATCGATTTGGATAAGGCCGGGGAAAGAGCTGCGGCACGACACACTATTGAGAATCATGAGTTTTTACCTGAATTAAAGAGTACTTTGGATTTGTTTATTAGACTCTGTGAGGAAAATAATATTAATGTAATTTTATTTACGGCTCCCGCATTTGACACATATCGTGAACATTTAGACAAAAATCAATATCAAACTATGATGTCTATTGGAGAAAAAATGGATAATAAATATTTAAATTGTAGATATTTTAATTTCATAGATGACTCGCTTTTTTTGGAAGAAGATTTTTATGATGCAGATCACCTTAATCCTAAAGGTGCAAAAAAAATGAGTCTTTTGATGAATACACTAGTTAATCAATAGTCATTTACAACAAATGGAAGACAATTCAAGTTATAACCTCCATAGAGAGAATTCATATAGAAATTCCGTTTATAAAGTTTTGGACGATAAAGGAAATGCTACCTTTACTCCACATAAAAAATAATCTATCTACACAGTTACCACATACCAACCCTCACATAAGTCCCAATGGGATCAGTTTGTGACGAATTCCAAAAATGGTACATTTCTTTTCCGAAGAGATTTTATGGAATATCATAGTGATCGGTTTGAAGATTTTTCCTTGCTAATTTTTAAGGATGATAGTTTGGTTGCTTTGCTACCCGCCAACAGAAAAGGTGAGGAGGTGCATTCGCATATGGGTTTGACCTATGGTGGTTTGGTGCTATCCAAAAAACTAAAACTGAACGAAACCCTTCTTATATTTCAAGAAGTGCTGCGATTTTTTGCTGAGGATGGCGTAGAGGTATTACACCTTAAAATACCTCCAACTATTTACCAAAAAGTACCCTCAGATGAATTGGAATACCTTTTGTTTATTTCTGAAGCAACCTTAACTCGAGTAGATGTATCTTCTGTTATTGAAAATACAACTCGATTAAAAATACAGTCCAATCGAATAGAAGGAGTAAAGAAGGCACAGAAACAAGGATTAGAAGTTGTAGAAGGATTCCATTTCAAAGAATTTTGGAACGACATTTTAAAACCTAATTTGGAGCAACGCCATCAAGCAAAGCCAGTGCATACAATTGAAGAAATTGGACAATTAGCAAAGCAATTTCCCAAACATATTCATCAGTTCAATGTTTTGAAGGAGGATAAAATTGTAGCCGGTGCTACCATATTTGAGACTAACACGGTCGCTCATGTACAATACATATCGGCGAACGAGGATAAGCAGCAGTTAGGAAGTTTGGACTTTTTATTTGAATACCTTATTCAAAATAGATTTGCTGATAAGAAATACTTCGATTTTGGTATTTCCAATGAAAATCAGGGTCGTAATTTAAATAAAGGCCTTTTGTATTGGAAGGAAACATTTGGCGCGCGAAGTATAGCTTGTAAATTTTATGAGGTTAAGACCATTAATCACACCAAATTTGACAACGTATTTTTATGATTTCGTTTTTAGATTTACATAAAATAAATGACCGATTTAAGACTCAGTTTGAATCAATATTCAAAGAGTGTTTGGATGCCAGTTATTATATTTTGGGAACCAAAGTGTCACAGTTTGAAACTGAATTTGCTTCTTATTGCGGAAGTAAACATTGTATTGGAGTAGGTAATGGGTTAGATGCACTTCGACTTATTCTGGAAGGATATAAGCTGCTTGGTCGACTTAAAGATGGTGATGAGGTACTTGTGGCATCCAATACCTTTATTGCTACTATTTTGGCCATTAAACAGGCAGGGATGATTCCTGTTTTAGTTGAAACAGAAGCGAGTACATTTAATTTTAATCTGATTGAACTTGCAAAATACATTTCAGAAAAAACGAAGGCGATTATGCCTGTGCATTTGTATGGTCAATTGGCCCCGATGGATGCCGTACGGAATTTGGCAAGACAACACAATTTACTAGTCGTTGAAGATGCAGCACAGGCCCATGGAGCGAAGCATCAAAACGGAAATAAAGCTGGTAATTTGGCAGATGCTGCGGGCTTTAGTTTTTATCCAGCAAAGAATTTAGGAGCCTTAGGTGATGGCGGTGCTGTGACTACCAATGATGGTGCTTTGGCAGAAGCTATAAGGCAATTAAGAAACTATGGAATGTCTTCCAAATATGTTAATGATGTGGTTGGAATTAATTCCCGATTGGATGAAATTCAGGCAGCTTTTTTGAGTTGTAAATTACTTCAATTGGATGACGATAATACTGAGCGGAGACGTATTGCGACGAAGTATATTTCAGAAATAAAAAATAAAAAAATAACGCTACCAATCTATAGTGGTGGTGAACATCATGTGTTTCACCTATTCGTTGTTCGTGTGGAAAACCGTGATAAATTTAGGAGTTATTTGGAAACCAATGGTGTTATGTCATTAATTCATTATCCTATTGCACCACATCAGCAAAAAGCATTTCCAGAATTTGCCTCATTAGTGTTTCCAGTAGCAGATGTACTGCATAGAGAAGTAGTAAGCATTCCAATGAGCCCAGTAATGACAAATGAACAAGTGAATAAAGTAATCACGGTATTAAACAACTACTAATTGAAGATTCCAAAGTTTATACGGGGAAATGTGTTGTTGAAGATGACCTCTTTGAACGCACCTGTAATAGTGACAAGACTAGCAATTTCGCTGTATATTAATAGGATGGTTAGTATCTACTTCGGTGAGGTAGGATTCAATGTTATTAGTCAGTTACGAGACCTTATTCAGATATTAACTTCAGTTACTTCTCTTGGAATTTTTAATGGAATTGTAAAGTACGTCTCTGAGTTTAAGAAAGACGAAGAAGGCAGACAACAGTTATTCTCAACGGCCTTCACCTTCTTTTTAATAGCCTCCTGTCTTTCTTTTTTGTTATTGTTTTTTGGAGCTGGCTTTGTAAGTTCGTACCTGTTTCAAACAGAAGAATACACTTGGGTGATTAGAGTTATATCGGTGGTTGCACCTTGCATTGGATTACAACGTATATTCAACGGAGTGGTGAATGGGCTATCACAATACAAAAAATTTGTTAAGATTGACTTGATGAGTTATTTGATAGGAGCCGCACTTACCATATATTTTGTGCTCCAAAACCAACTTTCTTACGTCCTTTTTTCTATTGCGATTACACCAATATTTCAATTGGGTGTACTTATTTATATTTTCAAAACGGAGTTGAAGAAATACATTCCTTTTAAGACTTTAAAATTGGTGTCACCAATGGCTAAGGCATTATTGGCATTTAGTCTTATGTCGTTTTTTTCCACCGTAATTCTAAGCACACTTAATATTGAAATTAGGAATATGATTACTCGCTCTATGTCCGAAACGCAAGCTGGATTGTGGTCGGCTATGCTTTCTTTGTCTAAGCAGTATATGTCATTTTCAATTATCATCTTTTCGATGTATGTAATCCCGAAATTCGCAACCATTCACAATAAAAAAGAGTTTACAAGGGAACTTAAAAGTATCTATAAAATGCTG
>JAESTG010000234.1 GCA_016763715.1 Flavobacteriaceae bacterium | reverse complement strand
GATAAATAGTGGAATCTTTTATTGGTCCTTTCTGGTCCTCCTTCACCTGCAAACATTCTGGTTGGGTCCTCACCTGTTCTTTTAATGGGGTATAAACCAGAGGTGTATGGAAACTCCCCAGGTACATTTTCCTGCAAGTTCCATCGTAAAATATCACCCCATGCTTGATATTTAGGTAATGCCACCTTCGGAATTTTAGAATGGGATAAAGACTCCGTATAGGTTTCAATTTTTATCTCCTTTCCTCTTACCGTAAATGAGTATACTGGATCTTGGTATCGTTTCAATTTGGAGGACCAAGATGTAATTACTTCCCAATTATAAGCGTTTATATCCATTTTCACTCGGTCAAACTCAGCCAACAGAAGTTTAAGAAGGTCTTTATTTTCTTCGGAAATAATTATCGTTTCTGAAACAATTCCAGTTTTGTCAATTTGAGGCATACCACCAGAAACAGAATGAATGGTTTTAAAAATCCCGTAGAGCTTTTGTGCCACTTCTACTTGTTGATCTGCCTTTTTATCGTAAGCTCTATTATTCTCTGAAATCTCAGATAAATAACGCGTTCGAGCGGGTGGAATTACGAATATCTTTTCGCTCATTTCATCACTAATCTCGAAGGAACTTTTCAAATCGGCTTTTGTTTTCTCCGACAATTCGTCCATGATTGCTCCGTACAACTTATTCATCCCAGGGTCGTTAAATTGTGATGCAATGGTTCCATATACTGGGAGTTCGTCACTTGGGGTATCCCATAAATTATGATTCCGCATATATTGTTTCTTTACATCACGTAAAGCATCCAATGCCGCCCTCTTATCAAACTTGTTGATTGCTACCAAATCGGCAAAATCCAACATGTCAATCTTTTCTAACTGAGTTGCGGCTCCAAACTCTGGTGTCATTACATATAATGAAATGTCGCTGTGATCCAAAATTTCGGTATCGCTTTGACCTATCCCAGAAGTTTCTAAGATAATGAGGTCATATTCTGCTGCTTTTAGCACTTCAATAGCTTCTGCAACATATTTGGACAAAGCCAAGTTGCTTTGTCTTGTGGCCAAACTACGCATATACACTCGAGGTGAGTTAATAGCGTTCATACGTATACGATCCCCTAATAAAGCACCACCTGTTTTACGTTTCGATGGATCTACAGAAATAATACCAATTGTCTCTTCGGGAAAATCTAAAAGAAAACGACGCACTAACTCATCCACCAAAGAGGACTTTCCAGAACCACCAGTACCAGTAATTCCAAGAACAGGTGTCAGTACATTTTTATTCTTAATATGAATCTCATCTAAAGTCTCTTTGGCAACTTCTGGAAAGTTTTCCGCAGACGAAATAATTCGTGCAATAGCACCATCAACTTTTTGAGACAAGAGATCTAATTCTCCATTCAGTTGATCTCCAATTGGAAAATCACTACGCTCCACCAAATCATTAATCATTCCCTGCAAACCAAGTTCACGGCCATCATCTGGCGAGTAAATACGAGTAATTCCATATGCTGTGAGTTCTTCTATTTCGGCAGGAAGGATAACACCTCCTCCTCCTCCAAATATTTTAATATGACCAGCCCCCTTTTCTTGTAACAAATCATACATATATTTAAAATACTCATTATGTCCACCTTGATACGATGTCAAAGCTATTGCATTGGCATCCTCCTGAATAGCAGTGTTGACTACCTCTTCCACGCTACGGTCATGACCAAGGTGAATTACTTCAACACCAGTAGCTTGAATTATTCGTCGCATGATATTAATAGCAACATCATGACCATCAAATAAAGAGGCCGCAGTTACAATTCGTACTTTATTCTTTGGAGTATAAGGCGTTTGTTGTTGCATCGATAAATTTTGAAAGATTCAGGCGACAAATTTACGAAATTAGCAACAACACAGAGGGATTAATTAACATTAAAAAACCATAAATACGTTTGTTTTTTGCAAAAAAATTGTATATTGGCATAATAATTAAGAACAATTAAAAATTTTAACATTATGAAAAAAATTTACTTATTAGCTTTAGCTGCATTTGCTTTATCATTTACAGTTAACGCACAAATTATTGACGATAATTTTGAATTCTACACGTTAGGAAACATGGGAGATCAAAACCCAGGGATATGGAATAACTGGAGTAATGACCCATTGGGTGCTCCGGACGAAAACATTACTGTTGTGGATGATACTACTATAGATGCTAAATCAGGATTTATTGGTAATGGTGGAATACAAGATGCATTTCTTTATTTTGACGGTGGTGTAGGTGGTCTTTCATCTGGTGACTACACAGTAGTATGGCAAATGTTTATCAATGCTGGTAGCGAAGGGTATTTTAACGTACAAGGTACTATTGACAATGATAATACAACTGGTGTTTGGAATTCTGGAGACATCTACTTTAACCAAGGTGGTGCAAATGCAGGAGGAATTACTGATACAGCTTCAGGAGAAACTGGAACTTTCCCTCACGATGAGTGGTTTGAAGTTTCTATCTATTTTGACTTAGAAGCTAGTGGTGGACCAACTTACGAAATGTCTACTAATGGAAATCTTATGCACACAACTCCAGTGCTTTTCCAAGATGATGCTATTTTAGGTGGTATTGACTTTTTCTCTTCTAGTGCTTTCACTGAATATTGGATAGACAATGTTCTTTTTGTTGAAGGTAGAATTACTGCAACGGATGATTTCTCTGCTGACAAATTTAGCGTATACCCTAACCCAGTACAAGATGTATTGAACATTCGTTCAACTACTTCTGTAGATGCAATTACTATCTATGATGTATTAGGAAAATTAGTTCTTGCAACTACACCTGATGCTATTTCTCCAAGTATTGACATGAGCGCTTTAGCTTCTGGAGCTTACTTGGTAAAAGTAACTATTGATGGTGCTTCAAAAACTGTAAAAGTTATCAAATAAGTAACATTATTAATATATTGAAAAGACCCTTCCTTGGAAGGGTCTTTTTTTTTACCTTCATTAAAAAAATAACAATGGTAAGTAGAAAACTCCTCATTATCTTCCTTTCATTATTTCTAATATCCTGTGATGAGCTTCAAAATGTTGTAGGCAGCTTACCAGGAGGTGATGGAGGTGGTGGCATAAACAACATCATGATTGCAGGTGGGCTGAGACAGGCTCTAGATTTCGGCATAGACAAGCAAGTATCTAAACTAACTCAAAAGGATGGTTTCTATAAAAATCAACTAGTTAAAATTTTACTTCCTCAAGAACTTAAAAAGGTAGATAAGACATTACGAGATATAGGTCTAGGAAATCTAGCAGATGAAGGCTTGAAAGTTCTTAATCGCGCGGCTGAAAATGCGGTAAAAGAAGCCACCCCCATTTTTATTGATGCAGTAAAAGGTATCACTTTCAATGATGCTAAAAATATATTACTAGGCGCAGATAATTCGGCAACTAACTATCTGAGAGGTAAAACCAATACCGCGCTTTACAATAAATTCAATCCCGTTATTGAAAACTCATTTGCTAAAGTTGGAGCCGATCAAATTTGGAGCAATATTATCAATAAGTACAATTCTATTCCATTTGTCACAAAGGTTAACCCCGACTTGACAGACTATGTTACTAATCAAGCATTGAAAGGCGTCTATAAAATGATCGCTATCGAAGAAAAACAAATAAGAACAAAAGTTTCATCTAGAACTACAGATTTACTTCGTAAAGTATTTGTATTACAAGATTAGTTGTCTTCTTTTCTTCTTAGTGTGAGATAAGCAAAGGTATTTATTATTCAGTATAGACTATTGAACAATAAATACCTTTTATTTTTGGGTACTTCCCGTTCTTTTCGAGGAACTGGTAAACTAATCCTGCTTGAATTTAAATTTAGATCTTTTCGAATAAAACTAAAGATTGAAGTTGTAACCAACTTTCACACAACCTATCCACAGTATTACCAATACTCCTCCACAATCAATATAACTATTGATGTAACACGCTGTGAAGACTAAAAAACTACCAACATTACACAAAAATAAGAAACTTTTTCTTTACCTTTAACTTTAACAAAGCGCACCAACCCCTCTTAGACAACGCTTTATCATGGTAACTTTCTGCACCATGATTTTTTAAATGTCGTCTTATTGAAACACAAATATTAGTCTAACTAAAACAAAATATTATGAAAAAAAATTACTTATTTATTTTGGTTATGTATGCTGCAATATTTTCTGTTAATGCACAAATTATTGATGAAGACTTCGAACTTTACACATTAGGTGACATGAGCGATCAAAACCCAACTGTGTGGTCTTCTTCATCTGGAAATCCATTGATGGACAACGCACTACAGGTTATTGAAGATGGTAACGGAGAGCAAATAGGATACATGGGATTCTCGACAGGGCAAGATGTACTTCTCCTATTAGGTAATTTTACCACTGGACATGCAATCTTACAACTTCAAGTTTTTATTCCTGCTGGTGGTACTGGGTATTTCAATATCCAAGGTCAAACAGAAACCAATGTAACAACAGGTTATGAAGGTGCTGGTGATAGTGGTAATGGTATATTTAATTCTGGAGGCTTATACTTCAATCCAGACGGCGTGAACCCAGGTATTTTTGTAGACGAAACAACGGGAGAAACAGGAACCTATCCAGAAGATGAATGGTTTACTGTGGAAATCATTTTTGATTTATTCAATTTTAAATATGAAATTAAAGTAGATGATAATTTAGTCAATCTATCACCTGTGCCATTCCAAGCTGACAATGTTTTAGGAGCTATTCATTTTTTCGCCATAGATGGAAATCATAATCTATTTTTAGACAATGTCTTTTTCGGTTTTCCAATTGCCTCAATTGATGATGCTTCAAATGCAAATATTCAAATGTACCCTAACCCAGTTAAAGATTTACTGAACATTAGATCGACCATCCCAATTGATAATATTCAAATTTATGATATGTTGGGAACTTTAGTTTCAGAAATAACACCAAACCCCATTGAAGCAACCATTGATATGAGTTCACTACCCTCTGGAATCTATTTGGTTAAAGTCTCAATAAAGAATACAACTCGGACAATAAAAGTTGTTAAATAAATTCGGTAGAAGTTTTATTTCTACAAAATTAATATATAATTACCTATTATGTAGCGTTTCAAAATACCGAAACGCTACTTTTAATCTGGAGCCATCCCAACTGAAAAACTCCCCATCAACGGTAATTACATCAACATTTAAAGACTCCATTAGCTCTTTCATATCTGCTTCCTTGAAAGGGTAAGGCTCTGAGGATAAAAGAACGACATCTGCCTTTTTGAGTTGTTTCATCGTAACTTCGGGATATCTTTTTTCTAAAATGATATTCTGAAAATTATTCAGTTTTAATAATGAATGAATAAAAGTATCACTCCCAGCCGCCATATATGGATTCTTCCAAATTAGATAAGCAACTTTTTTGACAGACCTAGTTTCCATCAAAAGACGAAATGTATTTTTTTCTGAAGTAATACTTTTGACAATTTCTGAAGCCTTCTTAGACACTTGAAATAAATCTCCAAGTCTTGTAATCATGTCTAAACTTTCTTCAAAGCTGGTAATATCACTTACCCAAACAGGGGCGATTTTTTCCAACTCTTGAACCATAGCTAGAGTATTTTCTTCTTTATTGCAAATAATAAGATTAGGATTTAATTCTGTAATTTTATCATATTGTACCGTCTTTATTCCACCAACTACAGCAATCTCTTTCCGAAGATCCCTTGGATGCACACAAAACTTAGTAATACCAACAATACACTCTTTCAATCCCAAATCAATTAGCAATTCCGTTTGAGATGGAACAAGAGAAATTATTCTTTTAGGTTCGTCAATTAAAGTTACTGTTCTATTTAATTGATCCTTAAAGATCATTCAAAATGGATTTCATTTGACTTTGAAGTTTCTCTGCAGAAGTTGCCGCTGCTTCCGCAAAGTCATATCCTTGGGATGCATAAATAATACCTCGGGAAGAGTTTATGAGTAATCCTACATCCTTGGTAATTCCATATTTACAAACCTCAACAAGACTTCCACCCTGCGCTCCTACACCTGGAACCAATAAAAAGCTATCAGGAATAATTTTTCTGATAGCTGTAAAATACTCTGCTTTGGTGGCACCAACTACGTACATCAAATTTTCGGAATGCTCCCAAGACTTAGAGGTCTCCAAGACGGTTTTATATAATTCGACACCATCTATTTTCTTAGTTTGAAAATCAAATGCACCTTGGTTAGATGTAAGTGCCAATAAAATAGTGTGTTTTCCTTCAAAACTTAAAAAGGGTTCAACCGAATCCTTTCCCATATATGGAGCTACAGTAATAGAATCAAAATTTAAGTCTTCAAAAAATGCCTTAGCATACATTGCACTAGTATTTCCAATATCGCCCCTTTTAGCATCGGCAATAGTAAATATCTCTGGATAATTTTGATTTAAATATAAAATTGTCTTTTCAAGCGCCATCCAACCCTTAATTCCGTAGGCTTCAAAAAAAGCAATATTAGGTTTATACGCAACAGTAACATGGTGTGTTGCATCAATAATTGCCTTATTAAATTCAAAAATTGGATCTTCCATCTCTAGGAGGTGTGACGGAATCTTATTCAAATCTACATCCAATCCAACGCAAAGAAAAG
>JAESTG010000036.1 GCA_016763715.1 Flavobacteriaceae bacterium | reverse complement strand
CTTGTTGTTTTTAATTCCAGCCGATGCGGATGACATTCGGAAACAATATGATGTTTTGTTGGACGAATTACGTCGTTACAATCCAGAAATGCTAGACAAGGAGCGTTTAATCGCCATCTCAAAAAGCGATATGTTGGACGACGAGCTAAAGGCAGAAATGACCCAGCAACTTGATAAAGATTTGGAAGGTTTACCTTATTTATCCTTCTCTGCGGTCGCACAACAGGGGTTGATGGAATTGAAAGATACGCTTTGGGAGATGCTTAATACAGATGAGAAAATCTAGGTAGTATAGGCGAAAGGCAGTTGGTTTTGTCAGTATGCATATCTGAATATGTGTATCTTACCTTAAAATTTGTTGAATGAAAAAAATTCTATTTCTAACTGTCACCTTTTTTATTTCACTTTTAAGTTTTGGACAGTGTCCAACTAATCTCATCATTTTGTCCTCACAGGCCGATATAGATGCCTTCGCCACTACATATCCTGGGTGTACTCAATTGGATGTCAGTCTTCGTATAGGAGGAAGCGATATTGTAGATCTTTCAGGATTGAATCAAGTTACTATTATTACAGAGGAATTATACATTTTTGAAAATCCATTATTAGAAGATTTTGGCGGATGGAATGTCATGCTCTCTGGGCCAGATGCCGAACTCAGCTTCGAAAGTAATCCCTTGCTTAATTCTATAGAAGGAATTACTGTAGAAGTAGGAACAGAATTGAATGGAGTGTTCTTTACCAATAACCCACTCATTACTTCCCTCGACATATTTGATGGGGTATCTTTCGGTCCACAAACTGGAATTATTATTGACAATATGAATGGATTGACAAACTTAAATGGTATAGAAAATATCACTAATGCAGATGTCATTTACTTATGGGACAATGATAACTTATCCGATATATCTGCATTACAAAACATTACAGGAGCTGTTAATTCAATCTATATTGAAAATAACCCGAATCTTACAAATTTGGAAGTATTTAGTCAAATTACAGATATCACTAATTTATTTCTCTTCATTTTCGCAAATGATTCTTTGGAAAGCCTTTCTGGGTTGGAGGGTATCACCAATAATAACGTTAACGGATTAATTTCTTTGGACATTACAGAGAACCCTATACTAGATGATATTTCTGCCCTTCAAAATATAGATCCAGCGAAAATTGAATCTATTATTATTCAAAATAACCCTAACCTAGCTGTCTGTAACCTTTTAAACATTTGTAATTTATTAACGATTCAAGGCATTGTTGAGATTGTGAATAATGCCCCAGGCTGTGAAAACAACCTTGAAGTTCTCCAAGCTTGTGACTTAGCTTTTAATAATATAGCGGGTGCTGTTCAATTCGACTTTGATACCGATGGCTGTGATGTTGACGATTATGATGCTCGAGCAATCATAATCAATATTAATGATGGAACAGATACCTTTAGTACCACCACGAATAATAATGGAGAATATTTGCTGTATGTAGATTTAGGCACATTCACAACAAGCGTTGCCGAAATCTCTTTACCCAACTTTTTTGAAGTAACTCCTACCAGTGTAGAAACTACTTTTGTTGACCATGGAAATGTCGAGATTGTTGACTTTTGTCTTGTTGCTACCGAAATTTTTGATGATCTCCGCATTACTTTAATACCATTAATTGATGCACGACCTGGTTTTGATGCAAGTTATATTATAACCTATGAAAATTTAGGCACAACGGTACTCAGTGGACAAGTAACCTTACAGTTTGATGATGCTCGGCAAACTTTTATTGAGGCCACTCCGGTTGAAGATAATGTTAATGCGAATGAAATTACATGGAATTATGTTGATTTAGTGCCCTTTGAGTCAAGAATTATAGGTGTTACTTTGAATACATTGCCACCGCCAATCAATGAGTCTGGAGATACTTTATTATTCATCGCTCAAGTTACACCAGTTAGTGACGATGTAAATCCAGAAGATAATAATTATGTGTTCCTTCAAGTAATAGTGAATTCACTAGATCCTAACGACAAAGCAGTTTCTCAAGGAGAAACGATTACGCTAGATGAAGTGGGAGATTATTTGGATTATATAGTTCGCTTTCAAAATGTGGGGACGGCTAGCGCTATTAATGTTCGTGTGGAAGATATTTTAAGTAATCAATTGGATTGGTCCAGTTTCCGAGTACTGGATGCCAGCCATGAATACCGAACTGAGATTGTTGACGGAAATATTGTTTCATTTTTCTTTGATGATATTAACCTCCCTTCAGTGGATGTAGACCCCGAAGGAAGCAACGGTTATATTGCTTTTCAAGTGCGGAGTCTTGAAACACTATTTTTGTTTGATGTTATTACGAATGAAGCTAATATTTTCTTCGATTTCAATGCGACTATTTTGACTAATACAGTAAGTACTCAGGTGATTGAAATTTTAGGAATGGATGATGTGACTGCTACCGATTTTGTTCGTTTGTATCCCAACCCCGTTTCAGAAAAACTTCAAATTCATGTGGGAGAAGGCGTTGTTTTTGAAAATGCGACGGTTTACTCAGTTTTAGGTGAGGAGTTATTTTTTACTTCGGAAAAAATTATTGATTGCACACAACTTAGCTCAGGCATTTATTTTGTTTCGGTTACTACGAACCGTGGTTCTATCATCAAGAAAATTGTTAAAGAATAACAAACCTAAGGGTGAGTCGGCAAGTTTTGACTATTTTTAGTAAAAATTGCACCATGAAAACAGCACTTCTTTTGGTCTCAATGGTATTGCTATTTTCCTGCGGACCTTCTGTTTATATAGACTTCGAAAAAGATCAAGATTTTAGTGAATACAATTCCTATCGTTTTTATCCCGATATAGATTCTGGACTTAATGAGTTTGATGATAAGCGGATCAAGTTTGCCATTGATTCAGTGTTACAGCAACGAGGTTTTACAAAGACCAGTTTCAATCGTTTTTATATAAATTTTTATGCAAGCGAAAGTGTTTCCAATTCTCGAAGCACTATTGGTATTGGTGTTGGTGGAGGAGGGCGAAATGGAGGCATTGGAGTAAGTGGTGGTATCCCAATAGGAGGGAGAACTATCAATCAGCAATTGACTATCGATATTATTGATGCTCATAAAAATCAAGAGTTAGTTTGGCAGGCTGTCATTGATGGTGAACTGAAAGAAAAGGCAACGCCAAGGCAAAAAGAGGCTTATTACTATAAGGTGTTGGAGAAGGCTTTGAAGAAATTCCCTCCCCAAAATAAAATACTTTGAGCATATTTATAATTGAATATATGAAGCTCTTTATCTCTAAACCCCTACGATGTCTGTGAAAAATAGTTTCCTTTTCTTATTTATGTTGCCTATGTCATTACTGGCCCAATCTTCATATGAGAAGGCTGAATATTATTTTGCTGAAGAAAAGTTCAGTAAGGCGAAACCTATATTTAAACAGTATTTAGAGGATCATCCAACCCATAAGAAAACACGTGAGTATCTAGGGGATATCGCCAGTTATACGGAAGATTGGGATACAGCTATTAATTATTATAATGCGCTTGTAGAGGAGGACGATTTTAATGCAAATTACCATTTTAAAGCTGGAGGCGCTTTAGGTATGAAAGCACTCGAAATAAACCGAATTCTAGCTTTGGGGTATATAGGAGATATTAGGAGACACTTTGAAAAGGCTGCTAAACTAGACTCTAGTCACATTGAAGTACGATGGGCTTTAGTTGAATTTTACATACAGCTACCTGGTATTATTGGCGGAAGTGAAAAGAAGGCGATTATATATGCCAATCAGTTGGCAAAGTTGTCACGAGTAGATGGTCATTTGGCCAACGGCTATATTGCTGAATACAGCGACCGTGATAAAGATGCAGAGCGTTATTATAAACAAGCTATTTCGGTGGGAGGATCTGTTCATACCTATGAAAAGCTGACCGATTTGTATGAAAATACAAATCAGCCAAAGAAAGCGATTCAAACGGTGAACAACTGCCTAAAGGTTCACAAGCGCAATGCCCTGCATTATCAAATTGGAAAAATAGCAGCACTGTATAATTTGGATGCTGAACTTGGGATTAATTGTCTTCAGAAATACATAGAAAACCATTCCGTAAAAGATGGTGTCCCTAAAGACTGGGCTTATTACCGTTTGGCACAGATTTATAAAAATTTGGGAAATAAAAAATCTGCTTTAAAATGGATTGATAAAGCGCTTGTAAACCGTCCAGATTTTAAAGAAGCCAAGAAAGAAAAAAAGATCATTCTCTCTCTTTAATATGAACAATATCCCACATATTTGATTACGTAGCTTGCCCAATTAATCTTTATATTTACATTCTAATTGAACCCTATATTCCAACAATGAGAATACATTTCATAGCTATTGGTGGCAGCGCCATGCATAATTTGGCTTTGGCCTTACATCACAAAGGATATACCGTTAGTGGAAGTGATGACGAAATTTTTAATCCGTCAAAGTCCCGTTTAGAAGCGAAAGGATTATTACCAAAAGAATACGGTTGGTTTCCTGAAAAGATTAATGATACTCTTGATGCAATTATTCTTGGAATGCATGCAAAAGCTGATAACCCTGAGTTGCTAAAAGCAAAAGAATTAGACCTTACCATCTATAGTTATCCCGAATTTTTATACGAACAATCGAAGAATAAAACTCGAGTAGTAATTGGAGGTTCCCATGGAAAAACAACGATTACTTCCATGATTTTACATGTCATGCACTATCATGAGCGAGATGTGGATTATATGGTAGGTGCGCAATTGGAAGGTTTCGATACCATGGTTCACCTTACCGAAGACAATGACTTTATAGTTTTAGAGGGAGACGAATATTTGTCATCACCTATTGACCGACGCCCTAAGTTTCATTTATACCAGCCAAATATTGCATTGCTAAGTGGAATCGCTTGGGATCATATTAACGTCTTCCCAACTTTTGAGAATTACGTGGAGCAGTTTGAAATTTTCTTAAGTCAGATTACCAACGGAGGAGCCATCATTTATAATGAGGAAGACCCTGAAGTGAAGAAGGTCGTGGAAACTTCAACTAGTTTGATTAAAAAGTACCCTTACAGAACCCCAGCTTATATAGTTGAAGACGGTGAAACTTTATTGACAACCCCTGAAGGGCCAATGCCCATTGAAGTATTTGGGAAACATAATTTAAATAATTTGGAAGGTGCGCGCTGGATTTGTCAATTAATGGGGGTCGATGAAGCTGGTTTTTACGAAGCTATTGCCACTTTTAAAGGTGCAAGCAAACGTTTAGAGAAAATAGCAGAGAATAGCAGTACAGTCGCTTATAAAGATTACGCCCACTCTCCGAGCAAAGTAAAGGCAACTTCGGAAGCAGTCAAGGCGCAGTACCCTGAAAAGCGATTATTGGCATGGCTCGAATTACACACCTACAGTAGTCTAACG